>CAYNGK010000008.1:14138-30275 GCA_964396935.1 uncultured Methanosarcinales archaeon
TGGGCGGCGTCGAGGTCGATGGTGACGCGGTCCTGCAGCTCTGTCGCTGCCTGCCTGATCGCAGAGGCGTCGGTGCCGCTCCCGAGGGCGGCGATCGCGTACGGCAGCAGGCGTTCGAGCTCCTGCGCATCCGTGATCTGCCTGGTCTCCGTCTGCTGATCGACCTCTATGCGACGCACGAGCACTGGTCGCGTTTCCTGCAGCACCGCGCGCGCGTCGGCGATCGCGGCATCGGCCTCCTCCTGTGTCGTCGCGTGCGCTCGCGCGTCCACCAGTGCGCGTTGCGCGTCCTCGATGCGGCCACGCGCGACACGCGCCTGCTCAAGCAATTCCATGTCGGCGATGATCGCGCTCTTGTAGGGGTTCGCTTCGGTCTCGAGCATGCTGATGCTCGCGTTAGCGGTCGTCAGTCCGCCTTGCAGGTCGAGGATCGCCTCATCGACGCGTGCGAGCGTGAGCGCGTCAAGGCCGCTTTGCGCGAGCACCGGATCGATCGCGGTGCCGAGGATCTCATCCGAGAGGGGTCCGACATTGCCCGCAGCATCCACCGCCGCGACGCGGTACCAGTAGTACCGTGCACCGGCTGCTGGGTCCGCATAGGAGGTGCCTCCGGTGCTGCCGATCTCATCGACGTACCCTACGCCCTCATGGTCCGCGCGGTAGATCCGGTACGCGATATCCTCCTCCTGCTCGTCGGGCGAGTGCCAGGTGAGGAGGATGCCGTGGCTCGTGTTCGTCACGCTGATGGAATCGATCGCGGATGGCGGCAGCGTATCGATGTCGAGCACACCGCCAGACAGGATCTCCGTCCCGGCCGTGCCGTCGAGGCCCACACCTCGGAACGTGAAGAGCACGGTTGCGTCCGGTCGGTTTTCCGCCACCGTGAGGTAACCCTCCCAGGCCGTGCCATCGCTGACTTCCGTCAGCCCGATTGTCGTGTCGCCACCAGAGGGGTATTGGTAGGAGAGTGTCGGCAATTCGCGCAGCTGCTGGTCGACCCGCAGCGTGATGCGGTACGTGCCAGCGCGCAGCGGTTCGCTGCCGGCGACAGTGATGCTGGCCGTTGGGGCCCGTTGCGCTGTGAAGGAGACGATGCGCGATACGGGCATCGCGTTCCCGAACACGTCTGCGCAACGGATGAAGAACGTCTGCGGTCCGCTCTGCGCGATCTGCAGGGTCACTTGGTTCCCGGTCGCGTATGTGCCGCCCATCGACGCGGGGAGATCGGCATACGCGGCATCCTGCGTGCCGTAACGGCACAGCGCGATCTCATCGGTGCTGATGGAGAGCGTGGCGTACGCGCCGGCCTGCGGCCCGCTCGGGCCGCTCGCAAGCACGATCGGTGCGCTGGTGTCGACATACAGCGTGCGTGTGACGCTCGGCAGTTCGCTGCCGAGCTTGCATTTCGTCGTCGTCGCGTGCACACCGTCGGGGATGGCGATGGTCGCACCGAACGTGGTGGGGGTGATGGGGGTGAGCGTGCGCGTATCCCCGCCGATGGTGACGTAGCACAATTCCGCTGGCCAGTTCGTCGTGACGCTCCATGGCACAGCGCCGGTGCTGAAGTCGGTTTGTGTCGGCGAGGTGACCGTGAGCGTGAGCGGCACATCAGCGATCCCGACGATGCGCGTCTCGTTTGGCGTGCCCGGATCGGTCGTCGTGAAGCGGTACGTGCGCACACCGGCGCTCATATGATCGGTGGGGAGCGTGTGCGTGAGCGTGCCGGTGCCGCTCGCGACCGTGAGATCATCGATGAGGATGGTGAGGGCCCCAGGTCCTGTGACGCTCGCTACGATCGGTTCTCCCTCCTGGACGCTCGTAGGGAGCGTGACGGCGAGCGTGCTCGCGAGAACGGCCGTCGGAAGGAGGAACATCGCGAGGGAGCACGCGAGGAGGAGCACGGCAATCATCCGCGGCGTAGCCGTCGGAGTGGCGAAGGGGTCGTCGTGACGCATGATGCCCTCTACGGTCGCTTCGGTGCGCTGTTGCGAACAGTGTCGAGGACGTGCTTGTCCTTCTCCACCGCATCGCGGATAGCGCGCTCGAGGTATTCGTTGAGGGTGATGCCCGTCAGGACGGCGATCACCTTCGCCCGCGTGTGGATGTCGTCGGGTACTTGTACGTTGACGCGTTTCACGTTGCTGGTCGTCGCTGCAGCACGACGTCAATCGTCGACGTGGAGAAAATTGGAAATCCACGCCCGGCTCTTGGCGTCGTCGCTGTGTATGGTGTCGTTGCTGTGGCGTCCGGGGGGACGTCCAGACCCTTCTCTGACTTTCGAGATTTAAATACTTATTGCTTGAAAGAGATATTAATGTTAAAAAAAGTTATATAATGAAAATAATTCAACTTATTTGGAGAACGCGGAAGACACCCCGCAAGGTAGGAAGCGGCTGTACGCCGTCATCAGGAAGCAAGCCCCACCACGTGCGAACGCGTTCTCGCTTGGCGATATCAACGAGGTCGAAGTGCCAGGAGAACCGCAACCGACGGGAGACTTCGAGCAGGGCGAGGAGCTCTACACCATCGGCGAATCGACGTTCACCCTGCGCGCTGCCGTCCAGTACTACCGCGTACGGTAAGCGTCACACGTCGCGCATCCTCATTTCTCTCCTGCTTTCTTCTCGACCGTCTTCCCGCCCGCCCCCTCTTCCGGCTTGTCGAACTTGTCGTTCTCATCCGCCTCAGCGGGAGGCGCCGTGCCCTCATTGCCAGCATCAACTTTCTGCTTCGACTCGGCACGCAACTGCGCGATCTCATCATAGAGCTTCTGCTTGTCCTCATAATGATGGTACAGGAGCGCGAGCTTGCTGTAGATGACACCCACCTCGGGCCGCTTCCCGGCGAGTTCCTTGAACCGCTCATCCGTCTCGAGCGCGTACGTGCGGTCGCACAGGTCCTTCTCGATACCGGTCGGGGTCTTGCTCTTGTGGTACGCGGTATGGAGCGCGACGATGTCCTCGTAGACCTTGCGCAAGTTCGGGAACCCGTCGAGCTCCACGAGGAAGCTTGGATCTCTCGCTACCGACTCGAGCAATCGCGCGAGATCCTGCTCGATCTGCAGGAGCTGGCGGTTCTCGAACGCCAGCAAGTCAGCGAGCCGCTGCTCGTGCGTCCTTGCGCGCTCGCGCAGCAATTGCAGCTTGCGGCGGTCGCTGTACGTGAGCACGCGCAGGACGTGGTAGATCACGATCGGCACGAGCAGGAGGACCAGCAGGTATCCCCACAAGTACCGGTAACCGATCTGGCACAAGAGGAATTCATAGTAGTAGAGGTAGGACAGCAGGCAGATCGCCACGACGATGAGAATGAACAGGACGAGCTCGCGCCGCAACGCGTATTCCTGCTCCGCGCGCTTGAACTCATCCAGGAGCTGGTCCGCACGCACCTGATTGAGCTCTCGGATGTATAGCCACACGCGTATCGCCGCGAGCACGAGGACCAGCAGCAGGAACCAGCGCGCGTCGTTGTGCAACGGGTTGAGCGGCTTCTCGCAGATGAGCGTTGGATACTCGACGACGGGCGGCCGTGTTTCGATGCACGCGGGGCACGGGCCGCCGCAATCGACATCGGTCTCGCCCCAATCCTGCAGGCCGTTGTAGCAGCTGTCGCACGGGCGGCAGGTGCCGCCGCAATCAAGACCGGTCTCGCCGATATCCTGCACGCCGTTCGTGCATCCTGGACAGGGGTTGCATTGCGAGCCGCCGCAATCGATCGCGGTCTCCTCTCCATTCTTGACGTTGTCGTAACAGGTGGGGACGTACAGGCACGCCTGGACTTCGGGCGGCTGGTTCGTGATCGTGCCGCAGGCGTTGAGGTCGGTGCAGGAGCGTTCCTGCAGCCCTTCGATCGTGCAGTTCGTCCAGTCGCTGCACGCCCAGTCTTCTTTGCAACCGAACACGCCGGTGACGCCGGTGAGGCCCGCGAGCGCGGAGACGATGCCGGGAAGTGATGATGCGCTGCCGCCGGCACCGCCACCACCACCGCCACCACCACCGCCACCACCAGCACCACCGGCGCCGCCACCACCGCCACCACCACCGCCACCACCAGCACCACCACCATTGCCTGACGACCCGCCGCCGCCCGCAGAGCCATTCGTGGTGGTGTTCACACTCGTATTAGAGGTGACATTGCCGTTTTGGCAATCGACAAAACAGGTGATGTTGTTCTCGAAGAATCTATCGCAGTAGTTGTCGCCGCATACGGGAAGCGGATAGCTCAAGAGCACGTAGCGGAAACCGCCCGCAAGCGTGGTGTTCGTGCCGCTGATGAACGCCACAGGACCGCCGTTGTATGTGAATGAGATCTGCGTGCCATCGGCTGGCCCTTCGGCCGCGGAGGTCTCTGGATCGTTGCCCGGGCACGTGAGCAACCCGAAGGAACCGTTGTGCACCACCGTGAAGCTCGCGCAGGAGCCCGCACCCCACGAGGCGCCAATGACGGTACCGGGATCGACCGGCTGCCCATGATCCGTGATATTCCCGTAGAACTCGGTCGGCAGGGGCGGGATAGCGGCCGCAAGCAGCGGCAGGAACGCGAGTAGGATCGCCGCAAGGGGTATCGCACGGTGAGCGCGCATCATGGCGTCACCGTCCATGTGGTGCCGGAGGTACCGTTCATCCAGTACCCGACGCCCGGCGTGAGGTTCGTGAGATTGCCGGTGCCGCTCTGGACGAAGTACCGCCGGTAGCCAACGGCCGACGGGTCGTACGTGCGTACCTCGGTGAGCGATGCGTTCACGCTCGCGATACCGGCACCGATAGGCACGGTGGCGTTCGAGGGGTAGCCGACGAGCGACCAGCCGACGATGATCGGGACGTCGGTGGATGATGCGAGCGTGCCGTTCGCCGTGTAGACTGCGCTCGTGTTGAGGATGAGCACGTATCCTGCGCGACGGGAGAGGTACTCAAGGTCGCTCACGACCCAAGACGGCAAGTTCGGGTTGTGAACCCGCCACTTGTCGGCGGTCGATGGGGTGTACTGGTACATTGCCCAGAGCCCATCATCGCCGACAATCGTGCTGCGCACTTGTGCGCTCGAGATGCATGGGAAGCTGACGATGTTGTAGCCGACCGCACCGGTGACCGTGCAGTTGTACGCCGTCGCGTTGACGATACGCACCTGGGTTCCGCTGGTCGCGCGTCCGGTGCCACCAGGTCCGAGCACGAAGAGCATGAGCAGTACCGCGAACAGGAACGCGCCACCCAAGAGGATGACACCGGTGTGGCGATGCTCCATGCTCACGTCGCATCACCCGTGCGCGGGCGACGTGACCGTTGCGCTGTGGCGGTGGAGGAGGCGTTGCGCGGCTCGAAACGCACAACCCATTGGTGCGAGACGGGGTCGAACATGAACACCACATCGTGGCGGGCATCCGGATCGAGTGTCAGGAGCAGAGGCATCGGGATCGTCGTCTCAAACGAGCTGCCCCTGCGATACAACCGCCTGCGGAACTCCATACGCAAGTTCTGTCGTGCGCGAGCCGGTTTATATACTTACTTCTTTCCTTTGAAAAATACTTATTTTCGTGAAATAAGACGTAACTAGTATACGAAATGGTATACGAAAGAGGAAAATTTATATACTAGTTCAACCTTTGTGGAGATATCACCAATACGGGAAATCCCCACACCGAGCCGTGCACCGATGGTCATCCTCTTCGACCAGTACAACCTCCCCGAGGACATCTACGAGATCGTCTTCGCGACAGAGCAGCAGGTCGTGGTCGCACGGATGCTCGTGGATGAGATGAAACGCCACGGCGGCGAGATGGGCAAGACCGAGATGTCGCTCTTCGCCACCGCCCTGCATGATGGCACGACGATCGCCGGCAAGGCGAGCACGAGCCAGTTCGGACCCAAGCCAAAGGATGTCAAGATCAGCTACAACAAGCGGCAGTTCTACGACCGCATCCTCACCCCCATGAAGACGATGGGGATCATCGACTACGACCTGTACAAGAAGACGTACCGCATCAGCGACAAGTTCAGCAAGAACATGATGAAGATCGGCCTGATGTGGAGCCAAGAGCGGACCAAGCCCTCCCACGGCCTCCCGATCAAAAGGTAGTGCGACAAAGGATTGCGCATAACGCGCAAGAGAAGCAGCAAGACCCAAAGCATCCCGAGAACCTCACATTGAAAGGAGCGCTGGAAGCCACCGTGCACTTCTGCACGACTTCCCCCCCAACCACCCCCCACACCCCTCCCCAACCCCCCACAACCAAGGAACGACTAACCGCACGGGAGCCCCAGCGCCTCTTTTCTTTTTTTCCTCTTCCTTCCGCTTAAGGATCCGAACTGCTCAACGAATACGGCCCGAGCACAATCGCTCGATTTCTCGCGCGCACTGCGTCGCGATATTCTCCAATCCATCCAGACGAGTCTTGAGAGCTGCGCTAACCTCTTGCTGCACGAACTGGCGATGCAGGAATTTCGGCCGATCATACGTGAAGCCGAACACTTCCGTCGTCAGGAGCGCATCCGTGAAACGCACCAGCACCGGCGTCCCAACAAGCGCAGGATGCGTACGGATGAACTCACCATCACGAACGGTCGGCCGCGAAACGATCTCTTCCACCTGCAAATATCCGACAATGAGCTGTTTCTCGTAACGGATGCTTTCACGGTCGCGGCAACGCGTGACCCAAAAGAGCGTATCGAGGCCGCGATCCGCCACCATACGGATGGTCCGTTGCTGGCACTCGTTGATCCAGTTCTCAGCGAAACGGCCGTCTGGCAAGGGGCAGTACTCTGTCTTCGGATTCTTGACCTCACCCAAGACATCCGGAACTGGTAAGGCGCTGCTCGGACTGTGATAAAAATATTTCACGACACCAGACATATCGGGGCGGGAGATGAGATGCGATTATGAAGTTTTCCAGAATACGGCCCTCACCAAGCGCCAGGAGCGCACATCTGCCGCTCCAATTCCGAGAGCATCGCGGCATACTCGCGCTGATGTGCAGCGGTGACCTCTTTCTTCGCGTCTTTCCCGAAGCGTCCGAGACTACCGTACAGGAAACTCAACGGGTCACGTTCGGATCTCGCGGCAACGATGATTGCCGGCAAATCAGTGTAGAACAGCGACGTCGCGCTGAGAACGGAGATGTTGAAGCCATACACCCGATCGAGTGCCCTGTCCGATCCTTCATCGATGAACAGCGTGACGTCCCAGTACACTCCGTTCCAGTTCGGGGAGAGGTGCGAGCCGATGGTGATATCCAACTCAGGGAGGTGCGCAAGGTGTTGCTGGTCCAGGCCCCCACGGTCCAAACGCTTGTTGTAGAGCGGGACCGCGTGATGCTCTTGATCCAGGAACTTCGCCCAAGGGGCATCATAGTGCCGCAAGACCGGCCGTTCACGGCACATAACGGCCTGCGGAAAGCAACCCGGTTCACACACAGGCGCGGGTCGACACTCGCCGGCATAGGGCGTTTGGTCAGCAGCACACAGTAGCACCGGCGCCGTGGAGGCAATGCCGGAGCTCGCCGTCAACAGTGCACCGCACAAGCTCGCGCGTAGCGTTCGAGCAAGGAAACCCATAGAGGGTATACACGAGCGAGCCGATTTAAATACTTATCGAAAATAACCACTGTCAAGTAGTTAAATAAGAACATCAACGCAACGGAGGCAATTGCCCGCTGTGACCGCCGTGAGCCGGCGGGCGCGCACCGCCCTTGAACGGTCGGCCGCAGTTGATGCAGGTCTTGCGTCCGCGGGCGTTCATATGGCCGCAGTGCGGGCATTTCTTCTTCGTGCCTAGGAAGAAGAGCAGGAGCAGGATGAGCAGGAGCACCGCAGCGTACATCGCATAGCGCACGTAACCGGTCACGAACTCGATCGGGAAGCGCTTCTCCGTGATCTTAATGCGCGAGAGCTCGCGCTCGCCATAGTACGCGCGCACGAGCACATCCGTGTTGTCCGCGAAGTCCGCGTCGGTCATCTCCACCTCGACCGGGATGCGGATGCGCTTGCCAGCGGCGACCTTGGAGACCCCATCGCCGCCGACCGTGAGCTCCTCGCCGTTCACGATCAGGTCCACCAGCTCCGCGCTCACATACGCATCGACATCCCCGACATTCTCGATGACCACGAGGAACCGGCTCGCTCCCTTGTCGTACTCGAGACCGACGATCTCGATCTCCGCGTCATCTAAGACATCGATCACATCGATGCCGAAGCTCGTCTGGTACGTGAACTCCAGGCTCACCGGTGTCTCCCCGTACACCGCGAATAGGTCGCCGGAGAGGTCGTCGGCCTGGAGGTTGAGCGGATCCCCGTCCGTGTCGACCGTGTAGACGATAGTCTTGTACTCGTTCTTGTCCAGGAAGAATGGTGATTGGTCGCCCGTGACCTTGATGGTAGCCCCATCGCGCAGGGTGATGGTGCTCTTGACGTACTCGGCCAATCCGGTCGGGTTGTGGTACGTGACCTGCAATCCGCCGGTCGCGCGGTTGTACACTATGGATGTGGTCTCGAGGCCGAGCGCGTAGCTTGGCATAGGGAACCGGTCGAGGTCTTCTACGGTGGCGATCGCGCCACTTGGCTGACGCGCGCCTTGAGCGAACTTGACGAACACGCTGATGCCTAGTTGGCGGCGAACGAACGTGGCGCTGTTGACGAGCTCGTTCCCGATGAGGATACCGACATCGATATCGCTCTCTTGGATGAATGTGCGCACGCTCTCTGGCACGTTCTGGCGGCCGAGGAACAGGACGGGGTCCGCGCCGCTCATAATCCCCGCTTCGATGAACTCGCCGTTCGTGAGGATGACTTGGCGTGTCGGCTTGATCGCGAGGTAGCGCTTGACGATCTCGATGTTGTTGTCGAAGCGATTCCCTGCGTTGATGGTCTCAGGAGCGAACTCCTCCATCGCATCTTTCACCTCGCGGTCGACTTGGCCGTAGACGATGACCTTCTGGGGATCCTTGTCACGCAGCACAGGGAGGATATCGTCGATATTGTCCCGGTTCGCGAAGATGACATACGAGCGGTCGACGGCAGCGAACGGGGCGACGCTGATCGCATTGTATCCGTAAGCATCATCGAGGATGATGAACCGGTCCACGCCTTCGAGGCGGTCGAGAAGCTCGAGATTCAGGTTCGCCGAACGGATCTCTGTGGGATTCGTGTACCCTCGGCTGCGCAGGATGTCCTCGTAGCCGACGATGAACGGTTGCTGGCGGCTCGTGAGGACGAGGATCTCGTCACGATCGACGGGGATCGCGTACAGGAGGATGGTCGAGTGCTTCGTGCTGACGAGGAAGTTGTTGGGCACGCCAGTGAGGACACCGTACTGCGAGCCAGAGTACACATCGCGCCAATCCTGGCTGTTGACGATGATCTGATCGATCGCGTGCGCGGATGGCGCGAGGAACGCGAGCGCGCAGACCAGCAGGAGGAACGAGAACACTGCCTTGCCGATACCTCGCGCCAGACCCACCGACGGAGCCGGCGCCGCGTCGATTTATAAAACTTTCCCGATGGACGATGTCTTGATAAATGACCGTTGCGCTTCGCACCGATATGCTCACCTGGGACATCTACGAAATATCCTCCTCAAGCACTCCGTTGATAGGGGTGGGGTGTCGAGGGCGACTCCGGAAGTATGCGATGGAACAGGAGATGGATCTCCTGACGGAGAACGCCAGTGACGCGGCGAAGGGTGAAGTGCGGTTCGCTGTGCTGTGCGGAACAGACATCGGCGCCATCAAAGCGTATCTGAAGGGACTTTTTCCGGACGTATGTATCGCGTGCGTAGGAACGAAGGTCCCTAACCCCGTGCTGTCGAAGCTCAAGGTGAACGATCACACGCGATATGAGACGTGAACCGGGCCAAGCATTTATATGCGTCCTCGCCATCGCCGCAGGCATATGACCGCGGGCAAGCACACACACCTGCCGGATCTACCGCCGCCTTCAGACGTGCCGACAGCAGGACCGGCAGCGACACGGGAACCGCCATTGCGGCGCAGCAAGCAGCTGCTCGCGCTCGTGATCCTCCTGCCGGCGGTCGTGCTCGTGTTCCTCGCCATTCTCCTTGTCCAGCACCGTGAGAACGTCGCGCTCGCGCAGGAGAACGCGCAGATTAACGCGCGCATCAGTGAGCTTGAGACGCAAAACGCGTTCTACAAGAAGGCATTCGAGATCACGCTCGATGACATCAAACTCCTCAGCAGCAGCTACGGCGGCGAGGCGCGCTACGAGCGTCTCGCGTCGGACTTGCGTGAGAAAGAGCTCGGGACCGTGCTTGGCGAGCAGACGGCCAACAAGACGTACCGGTTGCGCAATCCGTTCCTGTGGCGCGAGTACCAGCAGAAAGGGATCATCTCGACCTCCTGTCTCGCCTCGCCAGCCACCGTCGATACGATCGCGGACGAGGTCCTGCTCACTTTGCGCGGGAACGCCTCGAACCTCTCCGTGTATGTCGATGGGAATTATCTCGAGGCGCTCGCGCTTTCCGGCGAGGTGTCGCTGAGCGTCCTCATCCCTAGCGGCACGCACGAGCTGGATCTCGTGATGAGCGAACCCGGGGTTGTGACGGAGATGATCCTCGACACCGTGCCTATCTCCGGCGCGACTGTCGATTACGGTCGCGGGTGGGAGGTGTTCGATTGCAAGGACACCGAAGCCGGCGGGGCGCCGCAGCGAGCCGGAGCGGTACGACTAGTATTCGTCAAAACTTGAGTTTTTCGATAAGGAATGACGAGTATCAATTTAGATACCACCCCTGTGTTGTGAAAAAGAAACCTATAAAAACATTCTCGCACTCCCCACCCGAAAATCGCGGACGGTCTCGGGGGGTTAGACCGTACCGCCCGCGACAACCATTAACGGGGGTACACCAATGGTATGTCGTAGTAAAATCACTCTCTGTTTCGCACTGATCTTCTCGTTCGCGCTGCTGATGGCAACGGCCGTTAGCGCGGCAGACACTGGTTGGCTCTCGCCGACGGCGAATGTACAGAACGGCAATAATGACGATTGGACCAATCCTTCCAACGCATATACGAACGGCGGTGGCGCTGCGACGGAATCGGGCAGCGATCAGCACCGATTCTACAATTACGGTTTCGTCATCCCCCCCGGCGCGACCATCACCGGCATCGAGACGAAGATCGACAGCTGGTCATCTGACAGCACCGGATGCCAGATCGGCGTCGATCTCTCATGGAACGGCGGCTCGAGCTGGTCGAATGACAAGACGCAAAGCCTGACCGACAGCGAAACCACCTACACGCTCGGCAGTTCGTCCGACGACTGGGGTTCCCACACGTGGACGGCTTCTGAGTTCTCCAACACCGCATTCAGGACGCGCGTCGATGATATCGACCCCGGTCAGAGTTGCAGCAACTCCGCCACCACATCCCTCGACTGGATCCAAGTGAAGGTCCATTACACTCCCGACGTGTGCGGCAGCGGCATCATCACGGGCAACGAGGTCTGTGACGACGACAACACCGCCAACGGCGATGGCTGCAGCAGCACGTGCACGGTAGAGGATAACTTCTCCTGCACGGGCCAGCCTAGCGTGTGCGCGTACGAGAACCCCCAGATCCCCAACTCGTGCGGCATCGACATCGCGCTCATCATCGACAGCTCCGGCAGCATCGATGGCACGGAGCTCGGTCAGATGAAGACTGCGTTCAAGGGCTTCGTGGACGCGTTCCTCCCGAACACCCCGAGCCAGTTCGCTGTCGTTGAGTTCGACGACACCGCGGCGCTCACCCAAGATTACACGAACGACATCACGAGCATCAAGGGCGCCATCGACAGCGCGTCGAGCGGCGGCGCGACGAACTGGGAAGATGCGCTCGAAGAGGCGCACGCGCAGTTCGACAACCGCGCGAACAAGCCAGATATCTTCATCTTCGCGTCCGACGGCAACCCGAACCGCTACGGCGACAGTTCGACGTTCGCCACCGAGGCGACCGCAGTCGCGCAAGCGGTCACTGACGCCGACGCCATCAAGGCGGACGGCATCCGTATCATCACCGTCGGCATCGGCGACAACCTGGACGCGAACAACCTCATCGCGATATCCAGCGCCGACGCGTACTACGACGCGGACTTCGCGACGCTCGCAGCCGACCTCGCGCAGCTCGCGGATGACTTGTGCGGCGGCACGGTCACGGTGCGCAAGTACGTGGATGGCCAACCTGCGCAGGGTTGGGATTTCAGCGCGCAGGCGTCAAGCGGCGTCCTCGCTGAGAGCACCGGCACCACCGACATCGACGGGTTCGCAACGTTCAACGTCGAGAACATCACCGGCACCGCATCGGTCGACCTCGCAGAGACCCTGCAGGGCGGCTACACGTTCGTGAACGCCTCGTGCGTCGCCGACAACCAGGCGACGGGCACGATTGCGCTCAACGGCGTCGATGATATCGCCGTCGGCGCGAACGACGCGGTGTTCTGCGTCGTGAACAACCATCTCATCACGTTCTGCGGCGACAGCGTCACGCAGAACCCCAACGACGCCCAGGTCGCCGAGCAATGCGATATGGGCGCGAGCAACGGTGTCGCATGCACGCCAGGCTACGGCAGTTCGTGCGTCTATTGCGATAGCTCGTGCGGCAACGTGAATCTCACCGGTCCGTTCTGTGGCGACCAGATCGTCAACGGACAGGAAGCGTGCGAAGTAGGCGACCAGATCGCCGACCCTGAACACTACAGTTGCAACGCGCAGACGTGCGTCCTCGACTACGTGCCCTATTGCGGTGACGGCAACGTCGACCAGGGCGAGTTCTGCGATGACAGCAACAACCAGGACGGCGACGGCTGCACCAACACGTGCGTCATCGAAGTCTGCGGCGACGGCATCGACAACAACGGCAACAACGAAGCGTGCGACGACGGCAACCAAGTCAACGATGACGCGTGCAGCAACACCTGCACCGCGAACGTCTGCGGCGATGGCGTCGTGAACAACGGCGAGACGTGCGACGACGGCGTAAACAACGGCGTCGCATGCGAACCAGGCTACAACGAGGTCTGCGACTACTGCACATCCCAATGCACTCCTGCCCGTGCGACCGGTCCGTATTGCGGTGACCAAATCATGAACGGCGCGGAAGAATGCGACGGTCAGGATGGCATCGGTGCACACGAATCCTGCGGCGAGACGTGCCTGATTGTGCCGCTCCCGTACTGCGGCGACAACGTCATCAACGGCCAAGAGGCCTGTGATGACGGCAACAACGCCGACGGTGACGGCTGCAGCGCGAACTGCGCGATCGAGATCATCTCGGTCTGCGGTGACGGCGTCACAAACGGCGCTGAAACCTGCGACGACGGCAACCTTGCGGACGGCGACGGCTGCTCGAGCGCGTGCGAGACGACGGGTCTGTGCATCGACGAGCCGACGATTGTCTCCAACCTCAACGCCCAGGGCTGGTTCTCCTACGAGGAGATCCCGGTTGGTAGCTTCCTTTTCGTCGACGGTCCGGCCACGCCCCCGCTCGGCACTGGCAGCGCGCAGTTGATCGTCGACTCGACCGGCCGTGAGATCTTCGGGACGTTCGCCTACGCAGGCACGCGCCTGGACAGCATCTCTGAGCTCTCCTACGCGACGTACGTTGATCCGACGAGTAGCCTCCCGGCATCAGCGAGCTTGCAGCTCGATATCGATGCGAACCTGTCTGATGCGAACACCGCGTGGCAGGGTCGTTTGGTCTACGAGCCGTACTTCACGCACACCGTGACGGCGAGCACGTGGCAGACGTGGAACACCCTCGACAACGCAGCAGCAGGCAACTGGTGGTTCAGTGGCGCTCCGGGCAACCTCGTGTGTCCGCAAGCAGATCCCTGCACCTGGAGTGAAGTCCTCGCTGCGTTCCCCGATGCGGGTGTACGCGCGAGCGTCGGTGTCTTGCAGTTCAAGGCAGGCGGTCCGCTCCCGGTCGGCCTCAATACAAGCGTGGATGATTTCCGCATCAACATCCCGACGCAGCAATCCTGTGATATCTTCGATTACGAATATGTCGCGGTCTGTGGCGATGGCATCATCAACGGCGAAGAGACGTGCGATGACGGCAATGACCAGGATGGCGACGGCTGCAGCGCGAACTGCGCGATCGAGCAAGCAGTCTGCGACCCGCAGGTGCAGCTCATCGCGAACGGCGGTTTCGAAGTCCCCGTCTCGACTGACGGCACCGGCTGGGACATCTTCCCCAACGGCACGAGTGGTCTCGAGTGGAACGTCGAGTGGGTAGGTGCCTACGACGGCGCGCCTGAGATCGCGAACGCTGAATTGCATCGCGGCGTGAACGGCTGGGTCTCTGCTGAGGGCCAGCAGCACACCGAGCTCGACTCCGATTGGAACGGCCACAGTGAGGGCCCCAACGGCGAGCAGGCGAGCGTGATGATCTACCAAGATCTCGCGACGGTGCCCGGTGAGACGTACAACATCAGATTCCAGTTCAGCCCGAGGCCTGGCACCGACATCAGCCAGAACGTCCTTGAGTTCTACTGGGACGGCGTCCTCCAGGACACCATCAACGCGGCTGGCAGCGGCAACACCGTTTGGACCGTGCACGAGTACAACCTGACCGCGACGGATGGTTCGACGCGCGTCGCGTTCAAGGACGCGGGCACGCCGAACTCCGAGGGAACATTCCTCGACGACGTCAGCGTGCTGTGCACACCCGCACCTGAACCATTCTGTGGCGACAACAACATTGACCAGGGCGAGACGTGCGACGACGGCGTGAACAACGGCGTCGTGTGCGACCCCGCATATGGCGACGTCTGCACGTACTGCGATAACGCGTGCCAACCGGTCAACTTGACTGGCGGCTACTGCGGCGACCTCATCACGAACGGCGATGAGGAGTGCGACGGCAGCGCACCTGACGGGTTCGTCTGCACCGACAACTGCGCGCTCGATGAGCTGACGTGCGAAGATCTCGCCATCGTCGTCGTGAGCGATACGCAGACGCTGCTCGCGGACGGCAACAGCTCCGTTGCGGCGTGGGTGCACCCCGGATGGACCGCGAGCGTGAATGGCGCTACGTGGATTTGGGAGTCTGAATTCATCGCTGACCCGAGCGTTGAGACGCGCGCGAACTTCACGCGCACGTTCATCTTGCCGGGCAGCGTCGATGGCGCGACGCTGCGTGTCGCGGCTGACAACGGCTACACAGTGTGGCTCAACGGCGTCCAAGTGGGCGCTGACCCAGAGGAGTTCAACTACCTCGCGGGCCACGAGGACACGTACGACGTGGCTTCCGAACTTGTCGTGGGTGTGAACACCCTCGTGTTCGAGGTCGTGAACCACCCGTACAGCACGCAGGATCCGCAGGTCAACCCCGCGGCGCTCCTGTATCGCCTCGAGACCAGTTCTGACCTGTGCGCGTATTGCGGCGACGGCATCGTGAACCAGGAGAGCGAGCAATGCGATGGCAATGACGGCGTCGGTGCGCACCAGGAATGCAACAGTGACTGCAACCTCGTCGACCTCCCGTACTGTGGCGACGGCATCGTGAACCAGGAGAGCGAGGAGTGCGACCTGCAGGCTGGCGTACCGGAAGGGTACACGTGCTTCCAGGACTGCTCGCTGCACCTGACGTGCGAAGAGGCGAAGAGCCAAGGTCTCCTGTACGGCGAGATCGACAGCGAAGGGCACGCGGTAGTCACGAACGATGCGGATGAGGACTTCCTCGTCACGCTCGTGAGCTACGAGATGTACGCGCCCCTCATCGAGGATCAGGAGCTCTACAGCAGCGACTCCCAGATCGTCGAGGGCGAGTCGAGCGCCGAGTTCAGCGTGACCGTGCCCGCGTGCGCGTACCAGATCGATCTGATCTGCGGCGAGCCGCTCCCGAACAACCCGGTATACACTGAAGAAGAGAAGCTCGACTTCGACTTCAGCGAAGGCCTCGAGTACTGCGTCCCTGATGAGGATGAGGACGCGACGCTCGTCGTGCTGGAAGGATTCCCGCAGTGCGGGAACTACGTGTTCCAGTGCAGCGCGCAAGGGTTCGAAGCGACCAACTACTATTGGTACTTCGGCGACGGCCAGATCCAGCCCAACAGCACGAACAGCGACGTCTACCACACCTATGAGGATGACGGCAGCTACACCGTGACGTGCACCGCCACCAACGGCGAGCAGAGCGCATCCGCGTCGATC
>CAYNGK010000009.1:0-16572 GCA_964396935.1 uncultured Methanosarcinales archaeon
ACGCCGATAGGACGAGAAGTCCGAGGAGTGCAATCGCGAATATCGCGTTTCGTTGGTAGTTCATCAAACACATCCATCGACGGTTGCCCATCGATCAAGAACCTTTTTTCGGGGGAAGGGCATTTTATTTCTTTCGGTGTCCGTCGTTCGCTTCACTCGAGCTAATTAATCGTGTACGTCCGGACGAGCCGCTCCGCTTGCTGGCGGTACTCTACCGGGACGGGTTCGCGGCACGCTGCGATGCGCTCGAGCTGCTCGTGCGCGCGCTCGACGATCACCATCCGATACTCGCGCGGTCCGTGCACGGTGCTGAGCGTCACGTCGCGCAGGTGCTCATCGCACCGCAGGAGCGCACCATAGAATGCGATGATATCCAACGATAGTTCTGGGCAGGTTCTCATCTGTGAGGTGCGGTGGTGCGACGCTTATATGGACTCCCAAGTCACGTCGCGGTTTCGCCGCAACACCGTCAAAAATCGTCGTTGTCAACCGTACGTGCGCAACACGCGATCGAGCTCTTCGCGCTGGGCGCGCAGGTAGTGCTCCGGTGGCATCGCGCTCGGGATGACCGTTTGCGCAAGCGCATCGAGCGCCATACGGCACCTGCTCGCGTACGAGATGAGGGTGGTGCGGGCGTGTTCCTTCTGCTCTTGCGGCGCGTGTTCCGCTCTCTTGCGCAGGTGCTCCAGCACCAATCGGTGCAGATCGATGCGGAAACGCACCTGACGAGCCGCACGCGGGTCGCGCTCGCTTGCCGGTGCTGCGCTCACAAGATACAGGTCATCCATACGCGAACGAACCCCTCTTACCCTTTTTGAGCGCTCCGACCCGAGAATGATATCCCCGACCGGTTCTTTCCGGATTCCCGTCATGTCCACCCGAGGTACGCCGTGCCCCTTCACGATGCCGGAAGATATCCGCCCGCGACCGGAAGCGCTCCGCCAACCATGCCGTAAGGTTTATGAATCGCGCCACACGCCCTCCCTCATCATGACCAGCACCCGAACGAGCGGTATCGGCTTCGCCGACGTAGTTCTCACGCTCGTGAACGGGAATAATCGCTAGGCCCTCCACGTACGTACGCGTCGAGGGCCCCCGCATCCACCCCCCGATGCTTCGATCTCATACTGGCTTCGTAGCTTAGCAGGTAGAGCGCCGCGCTGTTAACGCGGAGGTCGGCAGTTCGAGTCTGCCCGAAGCCGTCAACCATGACCCGCATCGATCAGGAGACCGTCGACCGGCTCGCGGCGCTCGCGGCCGTGGAGCTCACCGCGCAAGAGCGGGAGCGCTTCAAGCGCGAGCTCCAAGACGTGCTCGACGCGTTCGCCGCGCTCTCGCAAGCCGCGTCCGAACAGACTCCCGCCCTCCCGGCGGTCCCTGTCGGCACGTTACGCGACGATACCATACGCCTCGGCCTCACGATCGACCAGGTGTTCACGAACGCACAGCATCGCGACGGCACGCACCTGCGCGGCCCGAGGACGATCCTATGACGCGCGCCGAAACGATCCTGTGCGATGACCCTGCGCAATTAGCGCAGCGAGTCGAGGAGGCGCTCGCGTGGTGCCACGCGACGCACGCGACGCACCATTGCTTCGCGCAGATTCTTGACGCGCAAGCGCGTACTGACGCGACACGTGTCGCGCAAGCGTTGCGCGACGGTCAGGAGCTACCGCTCGCCGGACTGCTGTTCACCGCGAAAGAGAACCTGTGCGTGCAAGGGGTCGAGACGACCGCCGGCTCGCGCATCCTCGCGGGGTATCTCCCGCCGGCCGACGCGACAGCCATCGCGCGCTTGCGCGCGCAAGGAGCGATCCTCATCGCCACGACCGTCATGGATGAGTTCGGGTTCGGCTCGTTCTGCGTGAACGTCTCTGACGGTCGCACTCCGCCTGCGCACCCGACCGACCCCTCGCGAGTCACGGGCGGCTCGAGCGGCGGCGCTGGCGTCGCCGCGGCGCTCGCGCCGTTTCCTCATATCGCGCTTGGCGTGAGTACAGGCGGCTCGATAGAGAACCCGGCCGCGTACTGCGGCGTCATCGGGTACTGCCCGACCTACGGCGCGATCCCACGCACCGGTCTCATCTCGTACGCGGATTCCCTCGACAAGATCGGCGCGCTTGCGCGCGACCTCGACTTGCTTGCGCGCGTCCTTCCCTGCCTGTACGGTCCCGACGGGCAGGACGCGACCGTGCCCTCTGCGCGCATCGACCTCACTGCTGCTGCACCAGCGCGCTTGCGCATCGGCATCGTCACCGAGACGCTCACCGACGTCGCACCGGCGGTACGCGACCGCATCGGCCTGCTCGCGCGACGCCTCCAGGATGCGGGGCACACGGTCACGGAACTCAAGCTCCCGCTCACGCGCGCGATCGGCGTCCCGACCTACTACATCATCGCTACGAGCGAAGCATCGACCAACCTCGCACGCTACAGCGGCCTGCGCTACGGCGCGCAAGAGGACCCGACGGGCGAGACATTCCTCGCGCACGCCACGCGTGCACGCACCGCGGGTTTCGGGACGGAAGCGAAACGGCGCGTGCTGCTCGGCACGTTCGCGCGCACCGCCGGGTACCGCGACGCGTACTACCGCAAGGCCGGCGAGCTGCGCGACGCGATCCGCGCGGAGCACGACACGGCGTTCGCCAGCTGCGACATCCTCCTCACCCCGACCATGCCTGACGTCGCGCCGACGCGCGAGGAGTCGGCCGCGATGAGCCCGGCCCACGCGTACCTCATGGATGCGCTCACGGTCGCGCCGAACCTCATCGGTGTCCCGCACGCGTCATTCCCCGTCGGAGAGAAGGATGGCCTGCCGCTGGGCGCGATGGCGATGGCGCCGCACGGGGAGGATGCGTTGCTGCTCGCGTTCCTGCGCGTCGCGCGCAGCCTGCTCGATGATAGCGCTCAACACACGGGAGGCGATCCGCGATGACTGACGGGCAGCCGGCGATCAAGATCGGCCTCGAGGTGCACGTCGAGCTCGCGACACCGACCAAGCTGTTTTGCTCCTGCGCACGCGTCGGGGATGAGGAACCCAACGCACGCACATGCCCGGTCTGCCTGGGCTATCCCGGCGCACGGCCGTACCCGGCGCGCTCGGCGGTCGAGATGGGTGTGCGTGTCGCGCTCGCGCTCGCATGCCGCATCGCGCCGCATCTCGTGTTCGCACGCAAGGCGTACTTCTATCCCGATCTCGCGAAAGGATACCAGATCACGCAGTACGAGGACCCCATAGGCGACGGGGGGACGCTGCGTTTGCCGTCGGGACAGGCCATCCCGCTCCAGCGCGTGCACCTCGAGGAGGACCCGGCGGCGATCAGCTACCCCTCCACAATGGAGGACTCCGCATACGCGCTTATCGACTACAACCGGTCCGGCTCGCCCCTCCTGGAGGTCGTGACCGCACCAGCGATCCGTGACGCGACGACCGCGCGTGAGTTCCTCACCGAGCTCGTCAAGGTCCTCCTGCACCTGGGCGTGCATGACCCGCACACGTGCGTGCTCAAGGCCGACGCGAACATCTCCCTGCGCGAGACCGGCTACGAGCGCGTCGAGATCAAGAACATCCTCGGCGCGCACGAGCTGCAGGCCGCGCTCGAGTACGAGATCGTGCGCCAGCGCATCGCGCATACGGGCGGCCGTGCGATCGTGCGCGAGACGCGCGGCTGGGACGCGAAAGGGTTGCGCACGTTCAGCATGCGTTCGAAAGAGCAGGAGGAGGAGTACGGGTACATCACCGAACCGGACATCCCACAATACGCGATCAGCGACGCGTTCGTGCAACTGTTGCGCGCAAGCGTACCGGAGCTGCCCCTGCAGCGCGCCGAGCGCTACATCCTCGCCGGGGTCGCACCCGACGACGCGGCAGTGCTCGTCGTCGACCCTGCGCTCACCGCGCTCTTTGAGCGCACCATCGCCGCCGGCATCGGCACGACGCTCGCTGCGCGCTGGATACGGCGCGAAGTCCTGCGCGTGCTCAACTACGCTGGGGTGCCGCCCGCGCAATCCCCGATCGCGCCTGACGCGCTCATCGAATTGCTCGCGATGGTCGCAGGCGGCGAGATCACGGATGCCGGTGCCAAACGCATCATCGAACGCCTCATGGAGGATCATGCGCTCGCGCCGCGCGCGTACGCCACCGCGCATGGCCTCGTACGTTCCTCCGATCGCGCCGGCCTCGATGCGGCGGTACGCACCATCCTGCGCGAGCATGCGAAAGCGGTCGCGGATTACCGCGCCGGAGAGGAGAAATCCCTGCAGTATCTCATCGGGCAAGCGATGCGCGCCACACGCGGCACGTATGATCCGGGAGCCGTGAAGAGCGCTGTGCTCGATGCGCTATGCGCATCAGACTGACTCGATAGTGTGTGCCGTTCAGGGTGAGATCTCGTCGGCGACCGGCGCTGTGACGTATGCGCGTACGCACGCGATACGATCCTCGTGCGTCGTGTGGCGACCATCTGCGATGCCGATGCCAATAGCGAGTTTCGCGACCGCTGCATCGAGCGTCAGGTCACGGCCACCGATCGCGCCGCGAGCGAGCGTCTGCGCACCGACCGCGTACGTGGCGTCCGCGTAACCGTCCAGGCAGCGGCTCATCACCACGACCGGCTTGCCCTGTGCGGTGACGTGCGGTATCGCGTCTGCGATCCGCGCCGGCACGTTCCCGCTTCCGACGCCTTGGATGATGATGCCCCGCACGTTCGGGTCGCTCGCGCGCCATAGGAACCGCGCCGGATCATCGTCGGTCGTGACCGTGTACACATCCACGCCTTCCGCGTACGGGACCGGATCTTCGAGCGCAGGGATGCCGCGCGGCCGTAGGTCGCTGCGGTAGGCGATGCTGTCGCCAAAACGCGCCCACGCCTGTGCGCGCGGCGTCTGGAACGCGTGGAACGCGTTCGTGGACACCTTCACGGTGCGGTTCGCCTGCAAGAGCTCATCGCCAAACGCGATCCCGAACCCCTGGTACGGCCCGAGCGCCGCTTCCGCGGCAGTGAGGAGATTGCGCGACGCGTCCGAACGCGGCTCCCCCAACGGACGCTGCGCGCCCGTGAGGACGACGGGGATGCCGGGGCGGGGTATCGCAAGCGACAGGTACGTTCCTGTCATCGCCATGCTGTCCGTCCCGTGCGTGATGATGATGCCGTCGTACGCGCCGCTGCCGATGCGCCGCACGACCTCGTCGCGCAGGAGCGCGCGGTGCGCGTGCGTCATCTCGGTGCTGTCGATATTGCAGATCTCCACTTCGTCGATGCGCGCGATGGCGCGTAGCTCCGGTAGCGCACGCCGAAAGCAGACAGGGACTGGTGCTCGTCCGTGCTCGGTGCGCGCCTGCTGGATCGTGCCGCCGGTACGCAGGAGTGCGATTGCTGGTTTGCCGTTACGCATGCTGCGACCTCCGGGAAGCCGAGGACAGTGATGAACTTGCGTAGACCTGATTGTGTCTTTTGCGGCTGCTGAGGCTCGTCCCCTGATCCCCGATCCTCGTGCTGCTGCTTGAGGGTGTGACAGGACGCTGACTGTCGTTCATGCAGTGCGAGTGAGGTGTACGCGTTCAATATGACTTCTCCCCGTTCCCCGGATTTCTTACGCCGATGACCGGCGCAATTCCGGTGCCGGAGCCGTGTTGGCGCAACCGTGACGGTGTCCCGTGCTTCTGCCGTCGAGCACGCACTCGGGGAAAACCTATTAAAACCCCCGCCCGAGCCGTTCCGCCATGACGTCCCATCATCACGATCCCTCCCGCGCGTCGATCCTCAGCATCAGCGACGCGATCGCCCGAAAAGAGGGCACCGCGACCGTACGCGGGTGGGTGTGGCGCGAGCGCGGCTCGGCGGCCGTCAAGTTCATCGTGCTACGCGACAGCACGGATGTCCTGCAGTGCGTCTGCAAGAAAGAGTCTTTTACCGACGAGCAATGGAAAGACATCGACAAGCTCCAAGTCGAGGCATCGCTCATCCTGACGGGCACGCTGCACGAGGACAAACGCGCGCCCACCGGTGTCGAGATGAAAGTCACGACACTCACGATCGTGGGCACCTCCGATACCTTCCCCATCACGAAGGACCAGTCGGTCGAGTTCCTCGCGGACAACCGCCACCTGTGGTTGCGCAGCCGCAAGATGACCGCGATCCTCAAGATCCGCTCGACGGTGTTCGGCGCGATCCACGCGTACTTCCGTGAGCACGCGTTCCACGAGTACCAATCCCCGATCTTCCAGTCGGTGCAGTGCGAGGGCGGTTCGACCCTCTTCGAGGTCCCGTACTTCGGCGCGAAGGGCGTGTTCCTCGCGCAGACGTGGCAATTGTACGCGGAACCAGCGATCTTCGCCCTTGAGCGCATCTACACGGTCGCGCCGTCATTCCGCGCCGAGAAGAGCAAGACCTCGCGTCACCTGACGGAGTACTGGCACGCGGAGATGGAAGCCGCGTGGGCCACGTTCGATGAGATCATCGACCACGGCGAAGGCGTCATCAAGCGCGCGGTGCGCGACGTGCTCGAGAAACATATGGCAGACCTCAAGATCCTCGAGCGTGATCCGGAGAAGCTCAAGCCCGCGATCGAGAAGCCGTTCCCGCGCATGACGTATACCGACGCCCTCGCGCTCCTCAAGGAGAAGGCCAGTATGGAGATCGAGTGGGGCAAGGACTTGCGCACGGTCGAAGAGGACGAGCTCTCGAAGCTGTACGACACTCCCATCTGCGTCACGCGCTACCCCAAGATCGTCAAGGCATTCTATATGAAAGAGGACCCGGAGGATGCGCGTACCGTTCTCGGCGTGGACTTCATCGCGCCAGAAGGGTATGGCGAGCTGATCGGCGGCTCGGAGCGCGAGTCTGACCTCGAAGAGATCAAGAAGCGGCTTGTCGCGCAAGGCGAAGACCCCTCACATTACGAGTTCTACCTCGACACGCGTCGCTATGGTTCGGTGCCGCACGGCGGCTTCGGGATGGGCGTCGAACGGCTCGTCGCGTGGATCTGCGGGCTCGACTCGATCAAGGACGCGATACCGTTCCCGAGAACGGTCCTGCGCTGGACGCCGTGAGCTCACTCGGGCGTGACTGGGATGCGTAACGCCCACGTGGATTGGATGCCCTGTTCGTTGGCGCATCCGAAACCGAGATAGAGTTCCGACGTGTACCCGGGACCAACGGTGCGGGCGATGAGCTTGCTCGTGCCGCTTGAGAGCAAGTTCGGCTGGTCATTCCACGATCCACCATCCGCACGCAGGATGTTCTGTCCGTACCCGTAACAACCGCTTGGCGCATCCGTGTTCCACGTCACGATGAATGGCTCGCCGTACGGTATGGCCGTCGTGCTCTCACGTCCGTTGATCAGGAGTTGTCCGTTCACGGATCCGGTGTGGACGACCTCGCCGACACGCGTGTCGATCTGTGCCGGTGCAGGAACTGGCGGTTCTGTCCGCACGACCCTCGGCGCCGGAACCGTCGGTACACCGGTGGTGACTGGTGGCGTATCCGTGACTGTTTCTGCCGGTGCCGTTTCCTGCACGGGTGCCGGCGCGTCCACGCGATCCGCCGTCTCCGGTACCGTAGGTTCCTCGATCGGCGCCGGACGTAGAATGCTCACGACGCTCGCCGCCAAAAGCAGGAGGATGGCGAACCCGACGATGACGAACGTGCCGATATCGCCGTGTTGCTGCGATTGCGGACCTGTCACGTCTCCCATACGCACACCGGTGTGCTCAAGTTTTATAAATGCCGTCGGTTGGGGTGGAACGATGGCGATCGCTGACGACGTCGATCAGTTAGGGAAGAACCAAGCGGCACTGCAGAAGAATCTCCTCATGCTCAAGAAGCGTCTCGACCGGCTCGAGTCGCGTGTCGATGATATCGCCGGCGACGACGAAGCGCAGGAAGACGAGGAAGCGCAGACTGCCCCACAACCCGCCAGGCGTACGGCGGCGAAAGAGACCTCCAAACCCATCGAGAACCTCGGGTTCAAGATCTTCGGTGCCGTCGGTTTCGGGCTCATCCTGCTCGGGCTCATCTTCCTCTACCGCTACGCGGTCGAGCTCGGTATGCTGACCTACGGCGGTCGCATCGTCATCGGCGTGCTGTTCTCCGTCGCGTTCGTCATCGCTGGCGAGATCCTGCGCAGGAAAGCGTATGAGAAGTACGGTCAGCTCCTCACGGGCGGTGGCCTGGGCTTGTTGTACTTCACGTTCTACGCCGCGTATGCGTTCTCCGCATCGCGCGCGGCGCTCCGTATGACTGCGACGGTGGACTACTTGCTCCTGTTCATCGTGCTCATCGCGGCGCTCGCGCTCGCGCTACGCAACGACTCACCGCTGCTCACCGCGTACGCGTTCGTGCTCGGCTACGGCGCGCCGCTCCTGATCGGGGCCGCTGATCGCGCGATGAGCATCCACGCGGTGATGATCCCGACCGTGCTCCTGAGCATCGCGCTCGCGATCATCCTCAAGTACAAGCCCTGGAAACTCGGCATCTTCGGTGCTGTCGCGACATTCCTCGTCTACGCTATCACGTTCGGCCAGCAGCACGTGATCCGATACGTCGTGGCCGGCGCGGTGCCGCCGATCATCGGCCCCGCGTTCTTCTACCTCCTGCTCCTTGCGGCGCTCTGGAGCGTGCTGACCCTCTACTTGCCGGATGACGCGAGCAACGTCCAGAACGTCATCATCGCAGTTGTCGCTGCTGCCTCGCTCGTCGGATTCGGCCTCACGATCGTCTGGAAGTACTGGGAGACGTACAACGGCGCGTTCCTCATCCTGCTCGCCGCAGCGTATCTCGGCCTGACCGGTCTCGCGAAGGTGCGTAACCTGCGCATCATGTTCGAGGCATTCTTCATCATCTGCATCGCGCTCGTCACGATAGCGATCCCCGTGCAGCTCGACAAGTACTGGATCGCGATCGCATGGGCCATTGAAGGCGCACTGCTGGTACGCAGCGGCGTGCGTGTCGAGGTGCGCGGCCTGCGCGTGCTCGGATACGCCGCGCTCGGTCTTGCTATCATCAACACGCTCGGTTGGGGCACGCAGCTCCCAACAGCAGAACGCCTCCTGAGCTACATTGCCACCATCGGCGCCCTCTACGCGAGCGCGTACTTCCTCTCCTTGGACACGGAGAAGGACGAACGGAAATCGTTCGTGATGGGTGTGCTCGCCATCGCGGGGACCGTCCTGCTCACCATCCTGCTCGCGGTCGAGATCTGGGACCCGGCCGGCATCTTCGCTTCGATGTCGCGCAACGCCAAGCACGTCCTGCTCTCCGTGTTGTGGGCGCTTGAGGCGATCGCGTGCATCGGTATCGGATTCCTGGGCCGATCGCAGTCGTTCCGCATCATGGGTGCACTCCTGTTCGGGATCACGGTGCTCAAGGTCCTCTTCTTCGATATCGACGCCCTCAACGGGTTGTACCGCACGGTCGTCACCATCCTTGTCGGGTTGATCGCGCTTGGCGGCGCGTTCGCCTACATCAAGAACAAGGACGGCATCGAATCGTACCTGCGGGGCGGAAAGTGAATGGCCGTACCGAAGATCGCTGAGTTCGACGCTGAAGAGAAACCGGCAGTCAGCGCGAATGCGCCCGCGCGCAAGACCGCCGCGAGCCCGTTGTTCGGGCTACCTATTGTCGGTGAGCGGATAGCGATAATCCTCTTTGGTGGACTGAGCGCGGTCGTGCTGTCTTTTCTTATGGGTTTGCTCGTGAATATCTCGACAGCGTCCATCCCGTCATGGCACTACTATCGGGCCAACGCAGTGTTCTCACTGTACCTATATCTCCTTCCGATCATCCTCGTATGGGGGATAGCGTCGCGCCGGTTCGCGAGATTCTCCGGGAATGAGGAACGCGTCTCGTACTTCGCGTTCGGCCTCATCGGATACTGGTTGTTGCGCGCAATCGGCGAGTTCGGTTCGTTCGGGTTTTTCGATCGATTCCTCGAGGGAGCGCTCGTACTGCTCGTGCTCCTTTCCTCACTCGGGTTCGTCGTGTGGTGGTTAGTGACGAACCGGTCCGCTCCTGTCGCCGCACGCGTCAGTGGCGGCGTGTCGGTCGATGTGCCGTTGTGGAAGACCATCTTCCAATCCGTCGGCGGTTTCCTCAGTGCGGCCGTGCTCTTCATCATCCTGGTCGTGATTTTCGTCGCACTCGCATTCGCCGATGTCTTTCGGGGACTGGAGGATATCGTGTTCCCCTTCGTGATGGCGTGCGCGCTCCTGTACACGGGGGAATTGCTTCTCGCGTGGCGCTTGCGCGCGCGAGGACTCGCGGGCCTGTTCTGGGGCGTCGTCGTCGGCGTGATCGTATCCGCGCTACTGACGGCGGCCTTGATTTTCCTGTTCTACAACTTCAGTATGAATTCGGTAATCAGTATGTAATTTCGGCGGTGCATCCCGATGAGTACACGCGAGCAGGTGAGAGATGCGTTCATCGGAGTCGGCATCGGCCTGTGCATCGTTTTCATCTCCTTCGCGCTGTTCCACTACCTGCCGGTACCAATCAGCCCGGAACGATTAGCTGCAGAACAAACGATTCGCCAACACCTCACAACCCAGTTCACACAACAGATAGAGATCGAGTTTCCTAACCTGCCGCAATCCGCGCGTGCCGCCGTCATCGATCAAAAAGTGGATGACTTCATCGAACAACATCTCGCAGAATATGAGATGACCGTCAATCAGCTCATCGTTGATTCAGGGGCAGAACCCGATCTCAGGACTCCGTACGAGCGTTCACTGGTCTCGCTTCTCATCGTGCCGGTGGTGTTGCTCATCATCGTAGCTTCACTCGCGTTCCCGTACCGGAAACCTGCGATGCTCATCGGTGCGGCAGCGACAGTGATTCCTTATCTTCTTGGAGCATACCTTTATGTATCGATATGAGAGGACGATGATGATGAATAACGAATCATACTCGCACAATGGGTTGCTGCAACGATCCGCTATCCTCTGCGTTCTCCTTCTTCTTGTGGCGACCCCTGTTCTCGCGCTCGACCCGGCAGGCTGGCGCTACGCGCGTGATGTGAACCCGGGCACGACCGGTCCGGTCAAGCTGCTGTTGCCGACGGAACTCCTCGCGCACGCGCAAGCGGACGGTCGCGACCTGCGCATCGTCTCGGGAACGGCGGAAGCGCCGTACAAGGCGTACCTGAGCGCGCAGCCCGACCAGCTCCAGATCATCCGCTCTGCGCAAGCGAGCAGCGTGCGCGCGCCATATCGCAGCATCACGTACGGTCCGGAGAAGCTGTATGATGGCGACTCCTCGAGCGAGGATGGCGCGTACTTCCAGATCGACGCGGCGGTCGACCCGCAAGAGGCGCGCGTCACGGTCGACTTGGGCGCGTCGGTGCTCACCGACACATTGCGTATCACCACCCAGGACGCGCAAGCGACGTTCACCGCCATCCAGGTCGAAGGAAGCGATGACGGCAACTCCTGGACGGTCCTGAAGATGAAGACGGACCTCGGATCCGGTGTTGTGCGGACCGTGCCGTATGCGCCGTCGACCAAACGCTACTTGCGATTGACGTTCTGGCACACCGGGAACCTCGTCCTCAATGAACTCCAGGTGTACGGCGACCAGCAGGGGTACTTGCTCTTTGACGCGCAAGCGCCGACGTACACCCTCTACTACGGCAATTCCTTCATCAACGCGCCCGTGTACGACCTCACAGGCTTGAGCGTGAGCGCGAGCACGCCAAGCGTCCTGCCGGGCCCGGAGCGCACGAACGGCGCGTACGATGCCGACGCTGATGGCGACGGCGTCAAGAACGAGCAGGACAGCTGCCCCTTCACTCCCGGCGCGCAAGTCGACAGCGACGGTGACGGCGTCGGTGACGTGTGCGATGTGTGCCGGGTCGTGAAAGACCGCGATCAGGCGGATGTTGACGGCGATGGCGTGGGTGACGCGTGCGACAATTGCCGCACGACCGCGAACACCGACCAGTACGATGACGATCTCGACGGTGTCGGGTACGCGTGCGACGACAAGGACGGGGATGGCATCCCCAACGCCCGCGATAACTGCGTGCCGGGCAGGAACCCGGACCAGCTCGATGCGAACCGCAACCGCATCGGTGATGCCTGCGAGGATGATGACGGCGACGGATCGCCGGTCTATGCGGACAACTGCCCCGGCCTCGCGAACGCGGACCAGGCGGATACCGACCGTGACGCGCGAGGCGACGCGTGCGATAATTGCGTCGCAATCTCGAATGCCGATCAGCAGGATGCCGACTCCGACGGCGTCGGGAACGCGTGCGCCGACCAGGACGCCGACGGCCTGCGCGATGTCATCGACAACTGCCCCGCATCGGCGAACGCCGATCAAGTGGATTGGGACTCGGACGGCCTAGGCGATACGTGCGATAACTGCCCCGAGCATCCGAACGCCCGTCAGGATGACAAGGACTCGGACGGGGCCGGGGACGCGTGTGACGCGCGAGATGACCGACCGCTGGAGAACAAGTGGATCGCGTGGACGATCATCGGCGGCGCGGCCCTCCTTGTGCTGGGGATTGCGTTCTGGATGCAGCGCACGCCACCAAAAGGCGGCGGACCGGCCTAGGACTGGCTTCGCGCATTCCCGTCGCAACCCTTAAAAAGCGTCCCCTCTGGGGTGTCGTCGGGTGGCCGTCGTGCGCAGTCGCGGATTCGTCGTCGTCGCGTGCCTGCTCGTGCTATGCGGCACGTTCGTTCTTGCCGCTCTCGAGACCTCTGTCACGGTTGACGCGCCAGCGAACGGTTCGGTCGCGGGCGGGAACATCTCCATCAACCTCACCCTCCCCGACGATTCGGTGAACCTCACGCTCACGGTCACGAACGGCACGGACACGTGGCTGCTGAACGAGTCGAATCTCACCTCGGGCGCGTTCAATGTCACGTGGCAGACCACGAACGGCTCGTTCCGGGATGGGCTGTACAACCTCTCGCTGTACGCATGCAACGCGACGAACGCATCGGATAACCTCACGATCAGCATCGGGAATATCACCGTGGACAACACGCCTCCGGCGGTAGGTCCTGTATCGACCAACGCGACACGTAACGCGACGAGGGCGAACGCGACCATCACGATCACGGTGAACGTCACCGATCGCACCGCGCTCGCAGTGAACATCAGCAACGCGACCGTCAGGCCGATGGCGTTCCTGTCCGGGAACCTGTACCGGTATACGGGCAACGCGACCGACCTTGGTTGCCCCGCGAACGGCACGTGCGTGCTCACCGTGAACGCGACCGACGCGCTCGGGCAAGGGAACCGTTCCATCACATTCAACCTCACGATAGATGATATCACGCCGAACATCACGGCGATCGGCGAGTCTGGGATCGACAGCAACGAGGGCACGATCAGCGCGACCGCCGATGAGGCGGTCCTCTTCACCCTCCGTTACGGCACGGAATCGGCGACGCTCTCGAGCACAGACGTCACCAGTACCTACGCCGGCAGCTACGCGATCACCCTCGAGGGACTCGATGCGGGCACGACGTACTACTACAATCTCACCGCATGCGACGCTGCTGGGAACTGCCTCACGAACGGCACGCGCAGCTTCACCACCTCCGCGCTCTCGGGCGGTGGTGGTGGCGGTGGTGGTGGCGGAGGCTACGTGCCAGCAGCCACGACCGTCGAGGCGAAGTATGGCCGCGTGTGGGGTTCGGTGCCGCAAGGACCGTTCTCGTACACCCCTATCGGTGTCGCGTTCAACGACGTCGGGTTCACCCTCAACGGGTCGATCAACCGGCTGAAGATCGAGATCATCCAGCACAAGGAGCGCCCGACCAGCATCGTGCCGCTCACCGGGCCGCTCATCTACCGCTATGTGGAGATCGTCCATGAAGGCATCCAGGGCGCGAGCGGGTACCACGTGTCGTTCCGCATACCCAACGATTGGCTCGCGAGCAATGGTGTCGGGACGGATCTCATCAAGCTCTATCGGCTCGAGAGCGGTGGCGTGTGGACCGCCTACGAAGCGACCCCGACCGATGTGGTCGACGGATCCCAGGAGTTCACGGTCGCATTGCCGGGTTTCAGCGCGTTCGCGATCGCCGCGAACCCGAGCGCTCCCGAACCGGTCATCGCTTCGACCCCAACGGAAACGGCGGCTGCGCAAGAGGAGGCCGCGACGGCGCAACAGCCGCCGGTCGAGGACGCGCCGGTGTCCCCTTCCGCTGAATCCCCCGCGCCGATCATCGCCACGACGGGCGAGAAGGGAGGCGGCATCCCGCGCATGATCCTAGTGATCCTAGGTGTGATCGGCGTGCTTGCCGCAGCAAGCGTCGTTGTGGTGCACCAGCGTCGCGTGACGCATGAGCGCGTTGCCGTGCACGAGCGTGAGCTCGCGCAGGAACGCGAACGTCTCGCGCAGGAACGCGCGCAGAAACGGGAGACGTTCGACGCGCACGATAGCGCCGCGAAGGAGGCGGCAGCCGTGTATGCGGCACCGCCGCGCAGCCGTCCGGTGACTGCACCGCCGCCGGCCGTTGCGCCGGCAGCTGCCGCGTCACCCATTGCCTTCGCGAGCGCCGCACCTGTTGATTCGACCTCGCGGAATGCGGAGCAGCCCTTGGCACGTCACCCCGCGTACCACACGCACATCGCGCCGCTGCGTGAATACGTCCGCAAGGCCCGCGATCGCGGGCTGTCCGACGCGCATGTGGCGCAGCGGCTGCTTGAGGCGGGGTGGAACGCGCAGATCGTCGAGCACGAGCTTGGAACCGCGCCCAAAGGGCGATCCTAGCTCTCGTTCCCGATCTCTTCGAGCTTGCCCGCGATCCCGTACAATTGCGTGCGCACGAAGGGCGGGATGTTCACATCTGAGCTCAGGTCCTCAAGATCCGCCTGGACCATCGAGATCTTCGATTGCTTGTCCAGGTCCTGGCGCGCGAGCGTCTGCAGGATGCGGTTGAGCTTCTCCCGCACCGAACGAGGCGTCATGTGGTCCTCTATGAGATACTTGATCGCTCCTTCGACTCTCGTGAATTCACTCATCAGACATCACCTTTGACGACTTCGCGCTGGAGCGCATCGAGCTTCCCGCGCAAGTCACTCTCTTGTGCCGCGACGGCATCCACGCGTGAACGCAGGGTGTCGCGCTTCGCGACGAGTTCCGCGCGCACGGTCTGCGCGTCGCGCTTGACCATGATGTTCCCGATGATGCGCCACGCATCACCGGCCTCGGGCAAGGCGGCGAGCGCGTGCTCGACCTCGCCCAATTGCGCCTGGAGCGCCTGGCGCTGCAACGTGGCGTTGCGCATCGCGCCCTCGTGCTCGCGCATACGCGCCCACGGGTCCTCAGAGCTCATGCGTCACCTTCGCGTACGTGGAGAGCACACCCATCACGCCGTTGAGCGCCGCGCGCATGGAGGTGAGATCATCCGCCTCGACGCGCAAGACGGCATCACCTGCATCATCTGCGAGCTCGATACGGGAACGCGGATGCGTGCGCTCGAGCTCAGTGGAGAACAATTCGCGCAGGCGAGACGTGGGCTCGCCGGTCTCGATCACGCAACGGACAGTCATCGGGCGAGGATCTTGACGTTGTTCGTGCGGGACTTGAACACGATCTTGCTCCCGCAGTAGATGCAACGCACACGCTTCTTGATCTGCTCATCCTTCAATTCCTTGTTGCACGAGAAGCACTTATACATCCTGCTCCTCCACCGTGTCGGCGGCCTTGATCGGCGTAGGCGTGGTGAGCTCGAACGCGCGGCTCGTGAACTTCACGCCGCACTTGCTGCACGACCAGATGCCGGCAGCGACGCGCGTGACTTGCGTATAGGCGCAGTGCGGGCACTTGTGCTTGCCGCGATAGCCGCTCTCCACATCGGAGAGGCGCTCGCGGATGGTACGGCCGTATCGGGAGCCGAACCGGGTGATCGTCTTTTTGGTCTTGGTCTCCGCCATTGTCGGGAATCCCCCCTTGAGATAGTGGTGAGGGTCTGCCCTTGATTTATAAAGGTTGCTGTGGGGAGCGGGGAACTCCTCGTGGCGGTCTTGGAGTTGCCTTTGCGTCGATGGCTTATCTTGGGCGATGCGCCTGGCCTGCCTTCTCCCACAACACCTCGAAGTACTTACGGTAGCCGGCAGCCACCTGCGCGTCATGCATGACGAACGCGTACGGTGACGCGGTGAACACCGCGACCATGACGGTGTCACCGACGATGACGGTCTCCTGGAACTGGGCGAAGTCAGCTGGCAAGTAACGGATGGCGGTGAGCGGCTTCGCGGCGATATCTCTCCCGCCAGTGTCGCGCACGAGCGCATCGAACACCTGGCGGGAGGGTAGCTTGTTCGCGACGCGGCGCTCGTGCAGGTTCAGCCACCACGGCAATCCCAAGAGCTCCCCGCACGGCGGTCCGCCACCAAATGTGAGATACTCTGTTCCCGGCGTCGCGATCATACGCGCGTACGCTTCCTTCAAGCCGCGCACGCCCTTGTAGACCACAGCCGCTTCCGTCGTGGTCGCTTGCGCTTGCAGGCGCTTGAGCTGCGGCAGGAGTTCCGTGAATTGTTGCCGCTTCTCATCGAGGAATCGGTAGAACGTTTCAGGGTCGGTCGCTTGATAGACGCGGTGCTT
>CAYNGK010000009.1:16582-25273 GCA_964396935.1 uncultured Methanosarcinales archaeon
TCCGCAAGCGCGTGCAAGGCGCGGTGCGTGATCGCGTTTTGCAGTCCTGCCTTGTCACGGACCGCGCCCGCCGAGGCGCTGCCAAGCGCCAGGAGCGCCGCGTATGCCTTGATTTCCGTCGGTGTGAGTCCGAGGTCCTCGAGAACTCGACTGTCGAACTCCATAGGAGACCTCTCTGTGTCTATATATATTAATCAATAAGTACCACTAATGAGTGGTATAGAAAGAGGTGATTGCATATGACGTCCGAACTGTACCGTACCATCGTGTGGAACATCAAGCGGCACCTGGCTGCGAAGCGCAAGCTGCGCACGTCGCTGCAAGAGGTCGCGCAAGACTTGACGGGCATCCAACGACGCGAGCCTGTCGGGCAGGGTTTGGAGCACCGGCTTGCGGTCGCGCCATCGTCGAAGGATCTCGAGCTGTTAGACCGCAGCAGGGCGGCGTTCCACCACGACTACTATGATATCTTCCTTGACGCATTCGACCAGACGACGGGCGAACCGGTCCCGCCCCGCTATGAGAATTGGGGACACCCGTACAATCACGCGATGATGTCCTTCATCGTGGAGCGTCAGCACGCGTTCGACGCGTCGTACTTCGTCCTACGCGCGGCGCCACGCGGCAACGATGCGATGGTCACCGCACCGGTCGCGTTCAGTATGAGTGAGGAAGGGATCCGAGAGAAGCTCTACGACCTCGTCACCCGATCGCTTGCCGAGCTCTCAAAGCGCACCGGGATGAAGATCCACGAACCCGAGTCCATATACGACACCACGCAGACAGCGTACGGCGTGTGGCGATGCCCAAAACCTTAAGAACCGGTCCCGCCCGTGCCGCCGGGATATGGCAAAGGAGATCTGGAACAGCAACGAGCCAGTCATCAAGCACCGACCCGTAGCGGCCGCGCCCGCGCAAGGCGCGCCCAAGCGCCGCGACCCGTGGGGGGACGATCGCGCTCCAGCGGCGAGCAAATGGGTCGTGTGGGGAGGGATCGCGCTCGTCCTGATCCTCCTGTTCGTGTTCCTCCTGCGCCCCGCGTGGGTCGGGTACCAGACGTACAAGGTCATGCAGGACTCCGGCGTGCCGGGCGAGTACGCGCTCAAGATGGACGAGTACCGCACGCGCGCGGAACTCGCCGAGGCGCAGGCCGCGCAGGCAACGGCAGCGATGCAGGCGGCGAAGGCCGAAGAGACCCGTGCGGTCCAGGACCGCGACGCTGCGAAGGCGCAGTACGACGAGTACCTCGCGAGCTTCCAGCAGGACAGCGCGTCCAAGGGTGCCGCGCTCGACTCGTGCGAGGAGGCGCTGTCCATGCAGGAGCCGGCGCTCGCCGATGCGGCGCGCCGCATCTGCTGCGTCCAGCGCGTGGACAATCCCGCGATCAGCGGGTACGAGATCCAGGACGGCCGCATCACGTGCGTGACGGACGGCGGCGACGATATCGACTGCTGAACGTCATAACGTCCTCCTTCTTTCCCCTTCTCCCTTCTTCTCAGGGGTCGTTCCCCTCACTCAATTATGTTTCACCATACAATCTATGGCGAGCATATAGCGTATAGACAAAAAGGATACTTGGCATATTTAAGTATGTTTGACTGGGAATAGTCACTAGTGACGACTCGTAGTGACGACGCCCGACGACATATTCTCGTGTTCTGTGCGCTTTTGCTCTGCTGTTGCCTCCTGCCCTTCGCGAGCGCCGCACGCCTCCCGGCTGTCGGCGGCGATGCGGACGCGTGGGGTGGCCTGCTCAACGAGTTCCTGCTGGTCTCGCTCCTTGATGACGGCACGTTGCGTAATGGCACCGTCGGTGCAGGCCAGCTCGCTGACGGGGCGATCGGTGCGGCGAAGCTCGCCGTTGACGCGATCGCCGATTCTTCGCTTGTCGCTGATGGTGCGATACTCGGAAGTGATGTGTTCGACAATTCGCTTACCGGCGACGACATACAGGACGCGAGCATCCTTGGCGCCGATATCGGTTCCGATCAGATCGACGGCTCGCATATCGTCGACAGCGCGATAAGCGGTGACGACATCCTGGATGCATCCATCACCGCTGCCGATCTGGAGATCGATATCATCTCCAGCACCGATCTGATCGGTGATGATGTGGTCTCGTCCGAGGACATCCTTGACGGCTCCATCACCGATGCGGACATCGACACTGAGCAGATCACCACCGTACATATCGTCGATGGAACGTTGACCGCCGACGATCTCGCTCCGGAATCGGTGACATGGGAGAAGATCGCGCCAGATGCGATCGGGACCGCGCACATCGCCGACAGCTCGATCATTGGCGCAGACATCCTGGATGGGTCGATCGGTCCGGAGGATATCGGTGATGGCGCGATCACCGGCATGCAGATCGAGGCGGATTCCATCGGCCCAGACCACATCCTTGAAGGCGCGATTAGCTCCTATCATTTGGAGGATGGCGGGGTCACGGGCCGCGATATCGATCCGGACACGCTCCTGATCGTCGGCGAAGTGAACGCGACACGATTCGATCTTGACGTGGCGGCGGTGACCGCATCCTGCTCCGATGCCACGTGCACCGCAACCGCGACCTGCCCCGTCGGGACGTTCGTCCTGTTCGGGCTCTCATCAACGGTATCTGCGGATTGCGTCAGCGATCCGTCGGTGTGCGATGGGTACTGCACCACCGGTCTCTCCTCCTGCGATGCTGTTGCTGCAATCGATATGGCGTCGGTGTACACCGTATGCACGCGAGCACGATAGCGCTGAAGACGCCTTGGCGGCCGATGCTGCGGCTGCTCCTGGTGTCCCTTGCGGTGCTCGCGGTGCTCCTTGGAGTTGCTGCATCACCTTATGGGTCGGGCCTGTTCGGTCAGGCTGCGTACGGTCCGTTGGGCCCGACCCACTACACCTCTCATAGTGACAGCAGGAGAGCCGATGAACCGGCACCACCCGCGGTGGTCGCGCCGGAAGTACCGTCAAGGCCGCACGAGGAACGCCCCGCCGCGGTGCTGGTGCCAGAGCACCACGCGAGCATCGCTGACGGTCTCCGATCGGAGATCATCCGGGAGCGCGCGTCGCTACGATCCGAAGGGTTCTCGACAGAACCCATCGACACGTTCGTGGAAATCTCCTCCGCCACCTCTGATCTCGACACGCTGCGCACGCATCTGGCCACGGTCCGTTCGTACGGCGACGATGCGCGATTCTCGCGGGCCACCCTTGTGGCGATGGAGGCGAACCTCGATGACGCCATCAGGCAGGACAGGAACGGGCTGACAGGGCACCTCCTCGCAGAGGTGGACGACTCGTACAGCTCAACAAGTCAGATCACGCAGAGCATCCGTTCCGCGGTCGCAACCGGGGACTACGCGCTGGCCGCCTCACTCATCAGGAACGCACGGCTCTCGTTTCTGGTCGAACAGAACCGCCCAACGCTCTCGAGATTGCTCTCTACCGACTCCCTAGTCATGTTCTTGACGTTCTTCTTGTTGATCTCTGCCGTCGCGATAGGCGGGAGGCGGAACGCCCGACGGGCGATGCAACTGAACGATGATGATCGGCGTCGCCTGCAGGATTTGTCGATCACCATCCTTGTGGGTGTCGTCCTCATCGGCGCTCTCGCCGCAGCGTTTGGCGCCGTCTGGGGCGCGACGATGATCCGCCAGGAACAGGAGGCTGTCGAAGCGAAGATGGACCTCATTGAGGCGCGGGTGTCGCTCTACCTGCGTGGCGTCGAGACCACCGGCAACATACTCGGTCGCGTGGTGCAAGAGGAGATCGACCAGACGGGCGTATTGACCGATCCGGGTGCGCGCGAGGGTTTCGAAGAGGAGTTTCTGGAAGATACCACAGAACACGTCCTCCAAATCGCCCAATCGGGAGAGACGATAATGAGCGTGTACACCTCGCTCAACCCTGAAGTGTTCGGCAAGGTGTATGGTATCTGGTTTGTGGAAGAGGACGGGGTGTGGAGCTCGCTGCCGGATGATGAGGCAGAAGATCCCCTCTACCTCACAAGTCAGGATCCGCGACAAGATGACCCTGCATACGCGTGGTATTTCGATGCGGTGCGCGAAGGAAAACCGGTGTGGACGCAGGTCTACACCGATGAAGACCTGAACATCACCATGATCTCCTACGTCGGACCCATGTACGAGAACGGCACTCTTCTCGGGACGTGGGGGGTTGACGTGCAGTTCGATGGCGTCTATGAGGCCGTCCAATCGGTCGATCTCGGATACGAGGGTTTCGTGTTCCTTGTCGATAGAGAGTTCGTCGTCCTCGGGGAACCGCCGCAGCCGGTGCCTTGGTTGCCAGAGGTCAAAGATCGGCTCCGTAGCGAACACGGCACGTTCTTCCACGATACTCACGTCATCAGCTATCACCGGCTGCCCAATGGCTATCGTGTGATCCTCGTGATCCCGCGCGATGAGTTCGAGGGCATCACCACGACTCTCAACCAGCACTACGTGCTCTATACCATCTTCTTCGCTGTTCTCTTGATGGCGCTTATCGTCATCCTCCTGCGGCTCTCAAGCGACAACGACGGCGCGCAAGTGCCGGATGCGGATCGCGGGTTCATGGGTGAGCTCCGGCGTCTGCGTTTCGCCTTCCGGTCGCTTTGGGCCAAGAAGTGATCGCTCACCTGCGCAAGCGATACGTCCGCGCGAGCACCGCGTCCTCATCCTCGATGAGCCGATACGTGAGCGCGTCCCGCGGTGTCACCCATCGCGCTTCGGTGTGCTCGTCCGGTTTGATGCGCAGCGCCGGCTCTCGCGCCATCGGCGCACGGAACACGTGATACACGAAATCGTACGTCGGATACCGGACGTAGAACATGCCGACCGAGATGATTTCCTCAAGCTCGACGCCCGTCTCCTCGCGCGTCTCGCGCCGCGCAGCCGCTTCCGGCGTCTCGCCCGCATCCACCTTCCCGCCCGCGACGCACCATGTGCCGCCTTCCGGCTTCGCGGGGTGCCGATGCAGCAAGAGGATGTGACCACGATGTTCGAGGTAGACGCCGGTCGCGTGGAAGCGCGGGGAGAACCCGGCCGGTTCTTGGTCATAGAGCATAAACGGGCCCGTCCAGATTCCCACAGAAGGGCAGTGTGCCCTTATCGACCATCGACCCTTGCGGGAATCAGCGACGGGCCCGCCCAGATTCGAACTGGGGTTCCGAGGTCCCAAACCTCGTGTGATACCAGGCTACACTACGGGCCCACTGGTGTGTCGTCGAGAGTCGGTTGTCCTTTTTAAGGATTCGTCCACCTCCATCACGTTTTTAAACCCTTTTGGGCTTCCCCACACTATATACTATGGCAAAGAAATCCATCGCCGCACCGAAGGCACCGCCGAAGACGGCCGCCAAGACCTCGGGCGCAGCACCCTCGAAGACCACCAAGTCTCCGTCCCGTGCCGCAAGCCTTACCGCCGGCACCGGCTATGAGCTCATCATCACGGAGAAGCCCAGCACCGCGGAGAAGATCGCGGGCGCGCTCGCGCAAGGCAAGCCCGTCAAGAAAGCGAAAGACGGCGTGGCATTCTACGAGCTCACGAACGGCGGCAAGGACATCGTCGTGTGCAGCGCAGTCGGGCATCTCTTCACGGTCGCGGAGATCGACAAGTCGTTCAAGTACCCGAGCTTCGACATCGAATGGCGCCTCACCGCCGACGTGGAGAAGGGCGCGGGGTTCAGCCGCAAGTACGCGACCGTGATCAAGCAGCTCGCGCGCGGCGCGAAAGAGTTCACGGTGGCGACCGATTACGATATCGAGGGCGAGACGATCGGCGTGAACATCATCCGCCACCTGTGCGACCAGAAGGATGCCAATCGCATGAAGTTCTCGACCGTCACGGCCGATGACCTGCGCGAGGCGTACACGGTCAAGACGCGCCACATCGATTGGGGCCAGGCGAACGCCGGCACCACGCGCCACGTGCTCGACTGGTACTACGGGATCAACGTCAGCCGCGCGCTCACGCAGAGCGTCAAGACCGCTGGCGGCTTCATGATCCTCTCCACCGGCCGCGTGCAGGGGCCGGCGCTCCGGATCGTCGTCGATCGTGAGCGTGAGATCAAGGCGTTCGTCCCCGTCCCCTACTGGCAGGTCCTGCTGGAAGGCACCAAGGACGGCAGAGCATGGGAATCCCTGCACGAGAAGGATCGTTTCGACAAGGAAGAGGACGCGAAGCGCGTGCTCAAGGAGTGCAAGGGCAAGCCTGCGACCGTTGAGCGTGTTGAGCGCAAGCGATTCAACCAATCGCCGCCCGTCCCGTTCGACCTGGGCGGCCTGCAGACCGAGGCGTACCGCGCGTTTGGCATCAGCCCTAAGGAGACGCTCGCGATCGCCCAGAGCCTGTATACGGGCGCGTTCATCAGCTACCCGCGCACGAGCAGCCAGAAGCTCCCAGCGAAGATCGGGTACCGCAAGATCCTCAAGAGCCTGAGCGCCAACCCCGCGTTCGCGCATAGCACGCAAACACTCCTGGAGCGCAGCGCACTCTCACCGAACGAAGGGGACAAGGACGACCCCGCGCACCCCGCTATCTTCCCGACCGGGCAATTGCCCGGCGCCTTGCGTCCGCGCGAGGAGAAGGTATACGACCTCATCGTCAAGCGGTTCTTCGCCACCTTCGGCGACGCGGCGACTCGCGAGACGAACACCGTTCGGCTCGTGATCGCGGGCGAGGTGTTCATCACGCGCGGCACGCGCACCGTTGATCCTGGCTGGCACACGCTCTACGCGCCGTATGTGGACCTCAAGGAGGAGGAGCTGCCGCCCTTCAAGGAGCGCGAGCAGGTGCCCTACGAGAAGCTCTCAAGCGAGCGCAAGGAGACGCAGCCGCCGCGCCGGTTCACCCCGAGCTCGCTCGTGAACGAGCTCGAGAAGCGCGGCCTGGGCACGAAAGCGACACGCGCGGACATCATCGAATCCCTCACGAAGCGCAGCTACGTCAAGGGGCAACGGAGCTTCGAGGCGACGGAATTGGGCATCAAGATCTGCGAGATCCTCGAGAAGGCCGCTCCGGAGATCGTCGATGAGGAGCTCACGAGGCATTTCGAGGAGGAGCTCGATCAGATCCGTTCCGAGGAGAAGACCGGGGACGAGGTGCTCGATGAGGCGAAGGCAGAGCTCACGAAACTCCTCACGAAATTCCGAAAGACCGAAAACGCGACCGGCGAGGGGCTGCTCGAGGCACGACGCATCGAGCGCGACATCACAAGCACCCTCTTCCCCTGCCCGGTGTGCAAGGAAGGGACCCTGCGCATCATGTTCAGCAAGAAGACGAAGCGCCGCTTCATCGGTTGCGACAAGTACCCGGAGTGCAAGACGATCTTCGGCATGTCCCAGTTCGGCCTCGTGCAGAAATCCGAGAAGCAGTGCGAAGCGTGCGGTTGGACGATGCTGAGCGTCATCCGCAAGCAGAAAGGCCAGTCCTACGAGTGCATCAACCCGCAATGCCCCAAGCTCCTCGCGCAGCAGGAAGAGCAGACGAAACTCGCGCGCGAGTTCGGCCTTGGCAAGCCGTGCCCGACGTGCGGCAAGGGAACCCTCTCGCTCAAGACGGGGCGCTTTGGCGCGTTCCTGTCGTGCGACCGCTATCCGGATTGCAAGACGATCGTGAACATCCCCAAAAGCAAGGAGGACGCGAAACGCCAGGAGGCGCAAAAAGCCCTCGCGAAGGAGGCAGGTGAGGGTAAGCAATGCCCCGAGTGCAAGCAGGGCACGCTTGCGATGAAGCGCGGCCGGTTCGGCGCGTTCCTGTCGTGCGACCGCTATCCGGCGTGCAAGACGATCGTGAAGCTCCCGAAGCCGAAACTGGACGAGGAGTGAGTGCCGAAATGATCGATGAGCCGCCATTCGGGAAGAGTATCCTCAAGGAGAGAGAAGGGGATGCTGCAGTATCCGCCCTCGAGCGCGCTGTCACGTGGTATGCGCGCCCAGGCGTGAAAGTCGCTGTCGACAACTTCACAGCGACAGTGTTCGCCGGACTCATTGGCGCGGTAGCCGCGCGTGCCGCGGGTCCATCTGTGCTTGAGGCAACGGTCGCGGGGTGGAGCGCGTTCAACGTGTCTCACCCAGTCCTCTACCTCGGCATCGCTGCTGGCGCGAACCGTGCGCTCGCGCATAGCGGCCACGAGACCGTTTCGGTCGCACGAGAGCTTACCGAGGGGTATGTGAGCGGCGGTTTCCTGTTTGGGTTCTACAACGCGATGGTCGTGCCGATACAGATTTCGCTCAACAACCGTGGCGTCGACCCAGCACAGACCGTTTTCTGGAGCAATGTCCTCACCACCGCAGCGTTCACACCCATACGCGGCCTGGTCTACTACGGGATGGACTGGACCGTCGGACACGCGAAGCAGATCTACTCGTGGACAGCCGCTCACGTGCGCGGCCTGTTCGAGCGCGAAGAGGACCCGGAGGCGAACGCGTGACTGGACGCATCCTCGTCGCGCCGGAGTACCGCGAGCTGCGCGGCGCGCTGATATTCCTCATCGGTCCCATCCAGGGAGCGCCTGACTGGCAAGCGGACGCGGTCCGTATCATCCACCGCATCAACAAATCCATCCACATCGCGAGCCCCCGGCGCGACGCCGGGAGCTACGGCAGGGGCGATTTCGGCCCTGACTTGTACGCGCAGCAGGTGGATTGGGAGAAACACTAAATCGGCAGGTCCGCGATGGACGGCTGCCCGTTCAGA
>CAYNGK010000009.1:25293-29522 GCA_964396935.1 uncultured Methanosarcinales archaeon
GCACGACTGCAAGCGCGCGTATGCGCAGACGACCCGCGGCGAGATGTTCGAGCGCAAAGTGCGCCATCAGCTGTGCGGCGAACCGCTCGCGTTGGGCATCGAACCCGGGTTCTCCGGCGAGAAGTACATCCGCCGCCGTTTCGGCCAGGACTGCTCTGATGTGCCGATCCGCTCGACGCTCGAGGAGACCTGCCGCGATGCGGTGCGTGTCGCGCTGGAGCGTGGTGCCTGATGACCGCCATGCCGCACAGCACCATCGAGAACGCGTCGTACGATCTCCAGATGGAGGATGCGGTCGCTGAGATCCGCAAGGCGGACGCGAAGCGCGTGCTCATCCAGCTCCCTGACGGCCTCAAGCCCCACGCGGACCAGATACAGGCGTACCTCAAGCACGCGTGCCCAGAGGTCCAGATCGTGTTCTGGGCGGATTCCTGCTACGGCGCGTGCGATGCGCCATTGCATGTGCGCCATCTCGGGTTCGATCTCCTCCTGGCCTTCGGCCACGCGCCCTGGCGGAGTTGAGCGCAATGCGTCACGCATCGGCAGTTCGCATGCTCGCCGCCGCCTCGTCCCTTTGCGCCCTTCTCGCGTGCGATATGCGGCAACCGACGTCGCCATCGCCTCCGGCAACGCCGACCAACAACGCGCTGATGCCTGCCCCGCAGCAGGACCGAAAGACCCCGGTGCCCGCACCGCAGGAGCTGCCGAGGATCGTCGAGCCCGTGCGGTTCCAGATCTGCGTTGACGCGCCAGCGACACCCCTCACGCCAGCGATGCGTGCCACGCAACGCGCGTGGGTCGCACAGGCGATCAGCGACTCCCGTGCCCGTCGCGTCTCGGCGATTATCATCGACAAAGCAGGGTACGCGCTTCACCTGTATGAGCGCGGGGAACGGGCGCGTTCCTACCCTATACAGCTCGGTCTCGATCCCGTGTACGATAAGGTCAGGGAACACGACTGCCGCACGCCAGAGGGGAGGTACCGTATCGTGCGGATGCTCAGGCCGCCAAGGACCAGTTATACCCGCGCATTCCTCATCAACTACCCGAATGCCGATGATGAGCGGGAATTCGACACGATGCGCAATCGCACACACGAGCTCCCGCTCGATGCGGAGATCGGCAGCAACATCCGCATCCACGGCGGCGGTGTCGATGCGCGCGGCGATTCGCAGGAGGGCTGGAACTGGACGAAAGGTTGTGTCGCGCTCTCCGACGAGAACATCCAAGACCTCGCGCGTCACGTACACACGGGCACGAGCGTCACGATCGTGCGTGATCTGGGCAGCCTTGCTCGGCGCTAGCCGAGCAGGCGTTCGAGCGCCGTGTTAGCGGCGGTCTCACGCTCGCGGCGATCCCGTTCCCGTGCCGGATCCGCATCCAGGTGCACCAGGATGTAGAGGTTCGAAATCACGTCGCCCGTGTACTCGCGGATCTTATGGCCGTCATGGAACACCGTCAGGTGCGCGTCCAGCTTCTTGCGCAACAGGCCCCTCCTTGACGGCATGAGATAGAGCCCGATACGCTCCTGCTCATCCGTGTACAGGTAGCTGCCTCCGAACGGCCCCTCGAGCGTGACCCAACGCAGCGCCCCGCTCACTTGCGCACGCACCAGGCGCGTGGGCAGGTCATCGAGCGGGTTCACGCGCCGACACCCGCGAGCACGTCGCGCACGATCAGCGCGTTCTCTCGCGCGTGCGGATAGTCCCCGACGGATTCGAGCAGGTCGATCGCCGCACGCAGGTCGGCAACGGCCGCGTTGCCGTCGGTCTCCTGGAACCGCGCGTGCGCGACGAGCGACTGCGCGAGATCGAACCGGTACGCGCGGTTGCCCGGGTCCTGCGCGACGAGGTCGCGGTAGCGCGCGGCCGATGCCGCGTAGCGTCCCGTGTGGAATGCGGCGATCGCCGCATTGTGCTGCGCGCTCTCCATCGACGGGTCCAGATCGAGCGCGATCAGGAACTCGCGATACGCGCCTTCCCAATCGCCCGATTGCCCAAGCGCGTACCCTGCCTCGTTGTGGAATCGCGCATCGCCAAGCGCCGCGCGCAAATCATCGGCCGTGAACGGCCCGACCGTGAGCGCGAGAACCGCCAAGGGCGCGAGCAATAGGCCCAGCAACACCAGGATGGTCGCTCGGTTCACGTGGGGTTCACCGTCGCGCTATCGGAGATCGCCTTGCCGTCGATCTGCGAGCCGCTGCTGTCATACAGGTACGCGATGACCTGGAAGTCGTCAAGCGACGCGTCGAGCGGATCGTACCCGCTGTCCTCGATGAGGTAGCGGCCGACCAGGCTCGTGTAGGTGGCATCGTCGAACGTGCGCGTCTGGGTCGTGCTCTTGCCGGCCTTGATGGCGCTGCCAGTGATCTCCGCGTAGCTGTCATCGCACGTGCCGGTCGTCTGCTGGTTGAGGCAACGCGTGCCAGCCTTGTTCTTGACGAAGATCTTGATGATGTACCCGTCCAGGTCCTCATCCATCCCGTTCTTGATGGTGTATTCCAGGCCCGTGACCTTCACGTTGCCGTTGCTCGCCTTTGGCGACGCGACCGCCTTCGTCACATCGAACTCCACCTTGCCTGACAGCGTCGCCGGAGCGGTCGCGCTGCACACGTTCGCGGTGCAGTAGCCGCTCACGCAATCGCCTGCTGCCACGCACGCCTTGCCAGCGATGCACTTGGGGCAGGTGGCCCCGCCGCAATCGGCATCGGTCTCATCTTGGTTCTTCACGCCATCGATGCACGAGGCGCTCGGCGCCGTTGTAGGAGGCGTCGTTGGCGTGTTGCCGGTGGTCGGCGCGGCCGCTTGATTCTCATCGGCATCTCCGGAGGCTGTCGTCGGTTCGCAGGTGTCATCCTTCACGAACGCGAGGATGAGCAATACCGCGAGTCCGATGATGACGATCCAGTACGCGAGCCGCTCCAGGTGGATCGGCTTGATGGTGATGGTGACGTGGGCTTCTTCCATGAGTATTCCTCCGTTGCGTGATCCTTATCGGCGCTTCGTTTTCTTCGCCGCCTTCTTGCGCGCTGGCTTAGCGGCTGGTGCTTTGCTCGCGAGCTCGTCGAACAGCGCGATCTCATGCGCGGTGAGCGCTTGCTGTTGCGCGCTCTTGGGTGCCGATACCGGCGCGGGACGCTCGTTCTCCGCGACGATCTCGCGCAGCGCGTCCGCGTCTGCCGCCGTCGACGTCACGACCGGTGCGGCCGATCGTTGGCCCTCCTGCTTGCCGGTCTGCGTGCCTTTTGCGATGCGGATGCTGATGAGCCGCTTCTTCTGCGCAGGCGCGCTCGGTGCCGATGCGGTTGCGATCGTCGCTTGGCCCTTGCCGCTTTTGAGCGAGAGCTCGATCGCGCGCTCGCGCGCTACCTTGAACAATTGCGTCGGGTTCCCTTCCGCCTCCTTGAGAAGCCGTATGAGCTCCTGCTCATCGAACGGGTGCGTGCCGCCGACGCCTGCTGCGTTGATGCGCGCGGTGAGGATCGCGCGCAGGTCATCGTGCGCGTATTTCCCGATGCGCAAGGACAACCCGTCCTTCGCGGGCAAGTCGAGCTTCGCGAGGCGCTCGGGCGTATCGAACAGGACCGCGTGCGACGGGGTCTTATCCAGGATCTGACCCAACAGCGCTAGCGCGTCCTTATGCAGGCCGCCGGCGTTGTCGATGAGGATGACGTTCTGCTGCTTGGCGAGACGCGCGAGGAGTTCGTTGTCGTCTTTCACCTTGCCGGGCAGGAACTTGCTGAAGATGCCGTGGCGCGCACCGATCATCTTGCGCAAGTCATCGGCAGTGCCGCCAACACGCGCATCCAAGCACAATTGCTGATGGCTTTTTTTCGGCGCGAGCTCGGTCTCCACCCAGCGCAGGAACACGGACTTGCCCATGCCTTTGTCTGCAGCGATCGTGCCGAGCTGGCCGCCCTTGATGAGCCAGAGGTTGAATCGTTCCTTGAGGTCATCAAGACCAAGGAGCACGTCCTGCTTGAGGACCGCTGCATCGAACGGATCAAACCGGTACCCTAGCGATGCTTTCCAATCGAGTACAAGACCCAAAGCCGACACCCCGACGGTACCTCCCCGGTCGGAGTTTAAAAAGGTTTCTTTGGTGGTTTCCCAGACTGCCCGTTCCTGATGGCTGCCTTGGGGATTGTCTGAGGCGGCGATGTCGGGCGAGGGACCCGACCCGTGAGCTGCCGAAACAGGCCGTACATAGATGCCCCGCAGCAGACTGCG
>CAYNGK010000010.1:0-13569 GCA_964396935.1 uncultured Methanosarcinales archaeon
ATCGACGATGTCGAACGGTCGCGCGGTGTTCGCGGCGCGACGGATGAGCCGGTTGCCCATCTGGATGCGATCCTTGAGGTGCACCGTGCAGAAGTGCGCGGGGATCCCAAGCTCGCGCGCGACCCCTAAGATGCGCACACCGGCCTCCTTGCTCCCCGCTACCGCGTGGCTGCTCGTCGCGGCGAGCTCGTACCCGCGCTGCTCGAACTCGGGCGCGGACCGGTCGGCAGCCTCAAGCTCGTTGAGGTTGAGGAAATCGATCATGCGATGCTCGACGGCATAGCGCACGAGCCGCTCCGTCTGCGCTACCATGTCCGGGAACATCGGGATCTCGATCCCGACGCGCCACGGGTAGTTGCGCGCGAGCTCCATGCGAGACCAGAACTTGTCGCCTGTCAGGCTCGGGTGGAACCGGATCTCATCGAGCCCCGCGTCCGCGAGGGCCTTGAGCGTGCGCTCGTTCACGAGGATGAGCGGAGTGTACAGGTGGATGTGGAATCCCTTGCCGAATTCCCGCTTGAGCGTGCGGATGTACGCGCACGTGCGCTCGAGGCGCGCAAGCGGGTCACCGCCAGTGATGCCCGCCCCGGTCGCGTTGCAGGCTCGCGCCTCCTCGACCATTGCCGCGATCTGCTCCTCTTGCGACCCCTTGAGGGGGGTCTCGTTCGCGAACATCACGTCACGCATCTTGCGCTCCTCGGAGATCGGGCAGTAGAAGCACGTCGCCGGGCACAGTCCGGTCACGAACAGCACGAGCTTCTCCCCCTTGACGCACGAGACGCAGCCGTCGGCAAGCTTGCCGCACGCGATGCTGCAGTGCGGAGTGTCGGTGATGGTGAGCATACGCCCGTTGGGAAGCAGAAAATCCTTTTTAAACATGCGTTCCGACACCTTAATATCCCTCCGCCGTCCGCTGGTGCCTATGCGTGACCAGCGACCCGACGGCAGGACTCTGCGCCACGTCATCTCCACGCCGTTCATCTGGGGGATGCTCTTCCCGCTCGTCGTGCTCGATATCACGATGGAGATCTATCACCGCATCTGCTTCCCGCTCTACGGGTTGCCGCTCGTGCGACGCCAAGACTACATCCGCCTCGACCGCTACAAGCTCCCCTACCTCTCCCCGATGGAGAAGTTCAACTGCCTCTACTGCGAGTACGCGAACGGCCTGATCAATTACGCGCAACGCATCGCCGGCGACACGGAAGGGTATTGGTGCGCGATCACGCACAAGAAGTACGCCGGCTTCGTCGCTCCCTCCCACCACGCCGGCTTCGCGAAGTACGGCGACAAGAATGCATACGAACGCGCGAAGCGACGGCAAGCGAAAGGTTGACGGGCGCGATGGGGGATGTGAACTCACGATTCCCAACAATTCAGCAGTTCTAACACGAATCGAATGTGTGAACATTAATATACGAGCCGTTTCATTTCTCTCCTATATGAGAACGACCACGATTTTCGGACTTGCACTACTTTGTACACTGTTCGTGGCGTGCGCAACGGTACAGAGTTCACAGAGCACCACTTCTCCCAACACTCCACCTCCGTCAACTCCTGTGCAATATGATGATTTCGCATACCCTGGTTCGGCATTGGACGCGGCTCCACCGGGCGTCATGATTTACAAGACTCGTGGCGAGTATAGCGTGTTCGTTCCCGTCGGTCTTTCTCCTGGCAGTGCAAAAATCTCGAATCAACCCGGCATCCAGGATGTCGTCTATGTTGACTCTGGTGAGTTCAAAACGCCCACGCCGCTTCACCAGGGATATCTCCTTGACAACCAGGGTGTTGCACTCGATACTGCTTTTACGGATATGACGTATGCAGAGTACGCCGCTTTGAGTGAACTGCCCCAACCCGAGAATCTTTTCAAACGGATCGTCGATACGGACCCCATAACTGAACTTTATGAGTGTAAACAGTTTAACGGCTATCTATCCCAACAAGAAGCAGCAATCAAATTCAATGCAATGATTGACGACGGGAAATTGGCGGAACTCTGTAAACGCTGGAAATAATTGCTAACGGGCGCGATGGGATTTGAACCCACGACCTCCGGCTAGCTCCGTTCGCAACCCATCAGCTAACTCTCGTTACGCCCGAAGGCCTAGCGAAATGCTCGTCATCGGGTTGGCGGACTTAGGAGTCCAGCGCTCTATCCAAGCTGAGCTACGCGCCCTTTGCTGCGACGGAGAGTGACGGTTTCATTTTTAAACGTTCGCGAACCGTAACCTACAAAAACCACAACTCCGGGTGGTACCTCCATGGCACTTGAGGATATCGCACGAGAGGGAAGCACCATCACCGGCGCAGTCACAGGTCGGCCGAGGGTGTTGGATGACGCGAGCCTGCTCTTCACAGTGATCTACGCGCACGCCATCGAACAAGGCGAACCCGGCGTCACGTGCCCAGAATGCCTCACTCCTGTCACACACAACTCCGCGATCGATGATGTCCCCACCGGCAAGAGGGATAGCTACGGCAACGACGAGTATGTCGCGGGGTTCCATTGCCAGATCTGCGAGTACACGACGCCAGACTGGCCGTCGGAACGTTCTTAAGCGAAGGCCCGCCCCGCCATTCATATGCAGCTCAAGTCCACACCTGAGGATTTCGTCGTGATCGAGCTCCCTGACCGGGAGCCGACGACCGACGGCGCGTACCTCTTATGCGAGCTCGTGAAGCGCAACTGCACGACCGAGCGGGCCTTAAGCGAGCTCGCCGCAGCGCTCGAGATGCCAAGAAAAGCCATAGGCTACGCCGGGACGAAAGACGCGCGCGCCCTGACGCGCCAGCGCATCACGATCCGCGCGCCTGACGGTGTGCGCGAGCGCATCGCGCGCCTGAGCCGCGGCGCGTGGTCCGTGCGCGTGTTGGGGCGCACGGGCGACCCGCTCTCCTTGGGTGCGCTCGCGGGCAACCGTTTCGAGCTAGTCGCGCGCGATCTCGCGCCATCCGATATCGCGCACCCTCTTGTGTCATTCCCGAACTACTTCGACGAGCAGCGATTCTCGACCGCGAACACGCGCATCGGCCGGCTCATCCTCAAGGGCGAGTACACGGCAGCCGCTGAACTGGTCATCGCGACCGACCCGGCGGCGGCCGGCCGTATGCAGGAGCACCTCGAGCGGCGCCCCAATGATGGCGTGACCGCGCTGCGCCTCGCGCCAAAGCACACCTTGCTGATGTACGTGCACGCGTACCAGAGCTTCCTGTACAACGAGGTCCTCTCCCGGTGGATCCTCACGCAAGACCAGGATGCGCAGCTCGTTCCTGGCGCGGTCCCCATCCGCATCCCGTCGATCGATCTGCCCGTCGCCAACATCCCGATCGTGGGGTTCGATACGGACGTGCCCGAACCGTTCGCCGGCTGGTACGCGGAACTCCTCGCCGCTGACAACCTGGAACCGCGTGATTTCGTCGTGCGCGCGTTGCCGTTCCTCACGCTCGAAGGAACGACCAGGGTATCTGCCGTCCCGATCCGGGACCTCGAGATCGGCCCGCGCGAGCCCGATGAGCTCCACCCTGGTGCAGAGAAGCAGCGCATCACGTTCAGCTTGCCAAAAGGGAGTTACGCGACGCTCGCGATCAAGTGCCTGTACCGCGTCGGTGACCTGCGCGGGGGTGCGTGAGTCACGACTTGCGCAATCCCTTGATGATATCCTGGTGGACCTTCGCGATCGACTGGTCGCCGTCAACGACCAGGAGCTTGCCCTTGTAGTGCGCGAGCAGCGGCTCGGTCTGCTCGTGGTAGATCGCGAGGCGCTTCATAAGCGCCGCTTTCGTGTCGTCCGCGCGGCGCTTGAGCGGCAATCCGCACTCGTCGCACACACCGCTTTTCTTGGGCGGTTTGAGGGTCGTGTGGTAATCGTGGCCGTTCGTGCACTCGACGCGCCCATCGATGCGCGTGATCGCTGCCTTGTCGGAGAGGCGCAGGACGATCGCGCGGTCGATGTCCGTGACCGTATCCAGGAATGCTGCCTGCGTCGCTGTGCGGGGGAACCCGTCAAGGACGAACCCCTTGCGCGCCTCACGTACGAGCTTGCCGACGAGTTTCTGGACGATCTCGGTCGGGACCATCTCGCCGCGGTCCATCAGCGGCTTGACCTGCTTCCCTATCGGTGTCCGCTCCTGCACCTCGTGGCGCAAGCGCTCGCCGATGTTCAGGTGCGCGAGACCGAGCTCCTGCTCGAGCATCTGCGCTTGCGTTCCTTTGCCCGACCCTTGCGGTCCGAAGATGATGAGGTTGCGCATGGCACGTGCCCGCGTTGTGCGCTATAAAAACTGCGCGGTGCGTACGGAACTGGCGTTCAGCCCAAGTACCGCAGGTCGTTCTTCGTGCCGTTCGCCTGCGTCCAGCAGGCCTCGAGCGCGGCCATGATGGGGCGCAACCGCTCCTTGAGCACCATCCAGACGGGATGCGAACGGGCGATGAACGTGAGGTATGCCTCTTCGCTGTTCGCGAGCTCGGTCGTGAGCAGTTCGCGGTCGATGCGCATGAGTGCGCGCAGGATCGCTGCGATCTCCTCAGTCATGATGGGGGTCAGGCCGCTCGCCTCCTGCATCTCCGCGAGGCCCTCGGGTTGAAGCAGCCCTTCGATGATCTTGCGGAAGCTGTCGGTGCGCTCGAAGAGCTTCTTCGCGATCTCGCGCGCGGGCCGCGTCGTGTCGTGTGGGATCGTGTCAAGGTCGTACTCCTCGTTGAGCTGCGCGTACACGGGCAGCTTCGTCCCCTTACGCAGCCGTTCATAGGCGGTCACGATGCTCTTGCGTTCGGCCATTCCGGTACAGGAACCGCGCCCGGTTTATAAACCTCTCCTCGGAGATCGTCTTTGCGTGCTGTGGCGACCCCCAAGGTTTATAAATAAGCACTACGAGAGAACTACAAAAGGCACACAGAGACGCAGTAACGACGCCCCAAAAGTACAATAGACGTACAAGGGGAATACAGAGGACATACGAAATGGGAGATGACGGCCTCGAAACGATCACCGTCCGCCTACCGGACGAGGTGCTCCGACTTCTCGATGGACTCGTCCGCAAGGGATTGTATTCGAACCGGTCGGAAGCGATCCGCGAGTTCGTGCGCGCGCACGTGAACGGAGGCGACGCGCGTGGGTGAGCGGGTCGTCACGGTCAAGATGCCCGCGTCGCTCGTGCGTGCCCTGCGCGCGCGCACCCAACAGGAGCATTATCTCGATATCTCAGAGCAGATCCGCAGCATCGTGCGTGCGGCAGCGTTGCGCCTCGCGCAACCGGAGAGCGATGCGGTCGCGCGCTTGCGCGAGGACCTCACTGAGCAGGTCGCGCACACCGCGACGCTCACACGCGAACAGGTGCTCGAGGAGCTCGTGCGCATGCTCAAGGGGGGTGCACGATGAGGTCGGGCTCCAAGACCGTTGCGCTGCTCGCCCTGATGCTCGTGCTGTCCCTGTTCGTGTCCCCTCTGGTGTTCGCGCTCGTCGATCCCACCGCACCGCTCGATGGGCAATCGCTCCCCAACAGCACCATCTCCTTCGGCTACTACGTGAGTGTCACGAACCTCTCCACCTGCGCCATCAACGTCCCGCCCTATGTGTTCGCCGATCCCGACGCGCAGAACAATGCGCTCAACGCGATCGATGTCCAGAACATCCCCGACGGGACCTATACGTGGAACGTGACGTGCACCGGCGACCAGACGGAGACCGGCCCGCAACGATCCTTCACCATCGATACGGTGGCGCCGACCCTCGCGCTCATCGCGCCAGCGAACGGTTCAGTCATCCCCACGCTCGCGATCGACATCATCCCGGCCGATGATCGCGCGCCAACGCTCACCTGCGACGTGCGCTGGAACAATATCACGCTCGACACCCTGCCCATCAGCTCCAACGTGCGCACCGCGCGTTCGTACGCGGTCGGCGCTGGCGTCGGCACCTTGCGCATCACATGCGCCGACGCTGCCGGCAACACCGCTGCGCAGGAGCGCACGCTCACGGTCCAACCGCCGTTGACCCTCGGGATCGCGACCGACAAGCAATCCTACGGCCCGCTCGAACCGGTCCGTCTGACGATCAGCTCGCAGCAAGGAGCGAACGTCACCGTCGATATCTGCCCGAACCAGACGGGGTTCGTCCAATGCTCGACCGCGCTCTTGGGCTCGACCTCCTATCCGCAGACGATCACGCTCCCCTACCTCAATCGCACAGGCTCCTATCTTGTCGAGGCGGTGGCGCGCCTGGGTAGCCAGACGCGCGTGAACCAGACCTCGTACGTGATCGTGAACACGCTCGTGGTGAGCATCGCGAAGAACGCGACGCCGAAGATCAACACGCCGCTGCTCCTGACCGCCAGCGCGAGCGGTAGCCTCGGCCCGTACCGGTTCGCCTGGACGCTCCACAACGGTACGGTGATCCAGAACGCCGCATCGGTCGCGGTCAACTTCACCTCCGCGAACACGTACACCGAACGGGTGATCGCGTACGATTTGGCGAACAACAGCCGTGAGGCGGAGATCACCGTCGATATCCGTTCGCTTGCGACCGTGACCATCCGCGTGTACGACAACCAGACCGGGCAGGCGATCGCTGGCGCGAATGTCGCCTTGGATGATATCGAAGGCACGACGCTGAGCGACGGTACGGTGATCCTCAGTGTCCCTGCCGACACGTACGATCTGCTCGCGAGCGCCACTGGCTACCGGTTCGCGAGCGCGCGCTATGCGATCAACGCATCACGCGATATCGCGATCGGCCTGGCTCGCGATCTTGCGGGACCGACCGTCTCGATCGGAACACCATCCGCTGGCGCGGTCATGACGAACCCGGTGGCGATCAACGCAGGGATCACGGCGAACACCGCGGCCACCTGCACGCTCTACCTCGGCGCTGGTGACGGATGGTTCCTCGAGAACGGGACGCAATCCCTGGCGGGCTCCGGTACGGCGTCGTTCGTGCGGCTCTTGGCGTCGGGGCAGCACGCGGCGAAGGTGACTTGCACGGATACGAGCGGCCGATCAGGGACGAGCCCGGAGGTCCTGTTCACGGTCGTCGATGAAGCGTCCGCCCAGGCGATCGCTCCGGCACCTGTCGCATCGACTGATGAGGCGATGCGGCTCCAAGAGGATCTCGACCGCCTCACGGCCGCGGTCGATGCGCTCGACCGCTACGGCCAGGATGAGCGCGAGGCGATAGCCCTCACCGGGTTCGACCGTGACTTGCGCAACGCGCGCCGTGCCATCCAGCAGGCGGTCCGCGATCTGGACGCGTTGCAGTTCCGCTCCGATCTCGATGCTGCCGGCAAGACCGCGGAACGCGACCGCATCGTTGCGAAGGCGCGCGAGCTCGTCGAGAAGACGCCGCAATCGTTGCGTATCACGCAAAAAGACCGCTGGGTGCGTTATGCCGACCAGGAGCAGATCCTTGAAGCGGCGCAGGCGCTTGCCAACGCTGAGGGGATGCCGTCGGACGCGCAGCAGCTGGCGCGCGTGCTGCAAGAGGACCAGCAGCTGTTCACCATCAGCACCACCATGCTCGCGGTCGAGTACACGTATCCGGATGGGCACACCGCACCGTTCACGGTCGTGCATCGCGCATTCACGTACGGTGCGGGCGTGACGGGTGCGCACCGGATCGTCGAGGTCATCCCCAAGGAAGTCGCGCGCAGCGCGGGCGACATCGAGGTGCTCGGCGAGTCAGAGACGCTTGTGGACGACCCGGTCATCGCGTTCGCGAAACCAGAGTCGATCACCTACCTCCTGCGCAAGCAGGCAGACCGGTCGAGCATCGAGCGTATCACCACGCTGCTCGTGCGCCCAGGAATGGACGAGCAGCCCGATGGGCTGCTCACTGGGTTCGCGATCCTGGGCGGCATCGGCATCCCGACCGGGTGGTCATGGCTCGCGTGGCTCCTGCTCGCGCTCGCGCTCGTGTACCTGGCGTGGTACTTCGATCTGCCAAAGCAAGCGATGTACCTGCGCTACCGCTTCGGCCGCAACGAGCAGGTGCAGTACCTGCGCGTCCTCATCCGGGACGCGGATGACCAGATCGGGGCCGGTGAGTACGCGAAAGCAGAGATGCTCTACAAGGAGATCCGCATGACGTACGAGACACTCCCGGTCCCTGCACGCAACGACCTGTACGAGGAGGTCATGGGCCTGGTGCAACGCATGGATGCATATTACTTCAACATGGTCATGATCGAGCTTGATGCGTGCCTCAAGGGCAATGACCATGAAGGGGCGATCGCGGCGTATGAGAAGCTTATCGGCACGTTCGAACGTCTCGAGCCGCCGCAGCAGGAGCTGCTCGTGCAGACGGTCGCAGCGATGGGCAAGCGGCTCGGGCTGGAGGCGGTCGCATGATCGCTCTCGCGCGCCAGGCCCGCAACGGCTTCCATCTGCTGCTCGTGCTCATGCTTGTCTTCTTCGCCGTCCACGGGCTCGTGGTCGTGTCCGACTACGTCGGCTACGCGAGCTTCTCTGGCCAAGCGGGGAACATCTACCAGCTCGTGATCAAGCATCACGTCCCCGTGCAGAATTGGGCCGGAGTGTACGGTGTCGGCGTGCGCGTGGATGGCTATAACTTCCAGCAGACCGAGACGTATGCTGGCGGCGATGTGGTGGGCGACAATTTCCTGTTCGACTGCCTCGAGCCCGATATCCCGCACGAGATCTATGCGAGCGTGTATGACCCGAACCTGCTGGACCTCAATAGCGTCACGCCAGCGACCCCGGCGGAAATCGACACGTTCTACGGGCTCAACAGCTCCGGGTTCGATAGCGCAGCGAACACGTTCGTCGCGAACGTGAGCTTCCTGCTCGGATCCCTCACGATCACCGCACCCGGCACGTACACGTACAAGATCGACGAGACGGGGACGCCGGCGACGTTCGCGACCGTCGCGCTCAAGGACGGGTCTGGCAGGATATTCTTCGGCGCCCTGTTGACGAACTTCACGCTCGGCTTCAACGGCGACGTGATCAACTACCAGCTCCTGCTGCCGATGTTCAACAACCAGACATCGACGACCTACAACTTCTTCACCGACCCCAACGATCAGTGCCCGGCGGGCCAGGGGACCGAACCGCTCACGGGCAACGTCATCGGGAACGTGAGCAACCAAGGCGGCACTCGGCTTGAGAATGTCATTGTCGATGTGGTCGGCACGACGGATCTCTCGGATGCGACCGGGTTCTACAATCTCTCCCCGCCTTCCGGGACGTGGCGCATCTATGCCATCAAGGAAGGGTATAAGGTGTACTACAACAACATCACGGTCATCGAGAACGTGACGGTCGTGCATGACATCACGATGATTGAGGATCTCACGAACCCGAACACCGATGTGGGGCCTGGCCAGGACAACCCGGGCGACAGCACGCAGAACAACATCGATGTCGGTCCCGGCCCCGGTCAGGATGTCGGTCCGGGTGAGGCGCCGCCGGTGCCGTTCGTCGAGGAACCAAAGACGATCGAAGGGCAGGACTACATCATCTCGCTCTCCGAGATCAAGCACAAGATCCGCATCGACACGTTCCTGCAGCAATCGCTGTACATCTACAGCTTCAAGGATTACCCGGTCGCGCTCAGCTTCACGCTCACCGGCGACAACATGACGGGCATCTTCCAGCTGGACAAGACCTCGATGACGCTCGCGCCTGACAGCAACGATCACCTGATCATCACCATCTTCGGCCGCCCGCCCGTGGGGACGTACTACGGCAACCTCACGATCGACGGCGAGATCAACGCGACGATCCCCGTCGAGATAGAGATCCTCCCCAAGGACCGCATCCCGGTGGAGGCGTTGCTCCTGAACCTCGAGACGAACGACAAGCGCGTCCTGCCCGGCGACGCGTTCAAATTCAAGACCGACCTGCGCAACCTGCTCATCGATCAGCCCTACCCGGTGCAGCTCCTGTTCACGATCCAACCCCTCGATGGCAACAGCACCGTCTGGTCATACCAGACGAATGTGTATCTCAAGACCGCGTTCAGCCTGATCCGCACCGTGGAGTTGCCAGCGGATACCGCACCGGGGGATTACATCCTGCGCGTGAGCGCGAACTACCTCACGCTCTCGTCGAGCACGAGCACCATCTTCCAGGTGGATGTGCCGTTTTGGAGCCGCACCGCGTTCGGCCTGCGCTACTGGATGTGGCTGCTGATCGTCCTCGGCCTCCTCGCGCTCGCGGGTGCAGGCTACTGGTACTGGAAGACGCAGGAAGCGAAGAAGAAGTACCACCTCAAGGTCGACTACAATGAGCTGCCCAAACCCGGCCCCCGTAACATTCCCGTCGGCAAGATCGCGGAGACGGAGAACAAGACGTACTTCAACCTTGAGAACTTCAAGGTGCACACCATCGTCGCCGGTTCGACGGGCGGCGGGAAGTCGGTGAGCGCGCAGGTGATCGTCGAGGAAGCGCTCGAGCGTGACGTCGCGGTGATCGTGTTCGATCCCACCGCGCAATGGACCGGGATGCTGCGGCCCTGCAAGGACAAGGTGATGCTCTCCCTGTATCCGCTCTACGGCCTGAAGAAGACCGATGCACGCGGGTACAACGGGAACGTGCGCATGATCACGAACCCGCGTGAGATCATCGACATCAAGAAGTACGTGAAACCAGGAGAGATCCAGATCTTCGCGGGCCACAAGCTCGATCCGAAGGATATGGACCTGGTCGTCGCGAACGCGATCCGGGAGATCTTCCACGCGAACTTCCAGGAGAACAAGCTCCTCAAGGTGCTGTTCGTCTTTGATGAGGTGCACCGTCTGCTCCCGAAGTTCGGCGGTTCCGGTGACGGATTCCTCCAGATCGAGCGAGGATGCCGTGAATTCCGTAAGTGGGGTCTCGGTGTCGTGCTCGTGTCGCAGGTCCTGTCGGATTTCATGGGCACGATCAAGGCGAACATCAACACCGAGATTCAGATGCGCACGCGCGACGAGGGCGATCTCGAGCGCATCCGCGTGAAGTACGGCGACGAGGTCCTGCGTTCGCTCGTGAAGGCGACCGTCGGTACGGGCATGGTCGAGAATCCGGCGTACAACCGCGGCAAGCCGTACTTCATCGCGTTCAGGCCGCTCAAGCACAGTGTTGAGCGCATGCCGGATGACGAGATCGAGCAGTACAACAAGTACAACGATCTCATCGATGACATCTCCTACTCGCTCGAGCAGCTCGAGGCGGAAGGAGTCGACGTGTTCGACCTGAAACTCGAGCTGAAGCTCTCGCTGGACAAGGTGAAGAGTGGGAACTTCAACATGGTCCAGATCTACCTCGACGGCCTCACGCCACGCATCGACAAGCAGTGGGAGAAGCTCGGCAAGAAACCGAAGAAGTACGAGCGCAAGGTCGTCGATGATGCCGCGCTCAAGGCGGACCTCGCGAAAGCGCAGGAGGAGCGCGCGAAATTCGAGGCGGACCAGAAGGCCAAGGGCGGTGAGCAGAAGGAGGAGAAGAAGGAGTGGGGCTGGAAGGACAATGTGGCGCCGGACAAGCTCCTGAGCCTCAAGAACGGGATGATCGTGCTCAATCTCGCTTCGCTCTATGATGAGATCTCCGCGATGAAGGATAAGGATTGGGAGCAGGAGGTCGACGACAAGCACAACAACGTCGCTGACTGGGTGGATCGGGCGACCGGCATGGCGCTTCTCGCTGCGAACATGCGGCTGACGAAGGACAAGAACGAGTATCTCAAGCTGCTCGATCTCGTCAAGACGGGCAAGAAGCTGCCGGAGATCAAGCCGGCCGCTCCATCGCCGACAGCGGCCGTGCCCGCCGCTCCGCTGCCTGCAGCGGCTGCCGCGCCGGCCGGTGCTGGCGCTCAACAGCAAGCACCGACGACGCCTCAGGCGCCGACCGCGCAGCCGTCCGGCCCGCCGCCGTCGATACCGCCGGCGGCCGGCACTGCCGCGGTGCCTGCGACTGATGGCGCTCAACAGGCTGCCGTCCAGGCACCCGTTGCGCCGGCGTCGGCGCAAGGCCTCGAATCGCTCGTCGCGAAACCCGGCGAGGAGTTCGACCTGAGCAATGGCGTTCGGTTGCGCAGCGCACGCGAGCTCATCGAGTACCTGCCGAAGATGGACGATGAGACGTTCCGCAAGTACGTGACCGAGACGGAGAACCGGTTCGCGGATTGGGTCGGCGCCGCGCTCCATGATGAGGGCTTGGCAGCTCGGCTGCGTCAGGCGCGCACGAGAGAGCAGCTCATGCAGGTGATGCGAGGTTGACATAACGATGAGGTGCCGGTGACAATGGGAGAGGAGGTGAGCGAGCATCTGGGCAGGCGCAGCGGCGAGGTGCGTGAGCAGGACCGGACCGCCGCCGGCGGACCAGATCCGTCGCCGGCCGCACGCCAGGTCTCCGATGAGGAATTCGCGCCGGAGCGTGACCGTTGGGCGCACGAGAACGAGCGGTTGGGTGAGAAGTTCGACACGGTCATCAAATCGCTGCAGGACGCCGTCGCGGACCCGTTCCCTGAGGAGCTCGCGAAGGTCGAGGAGCGCTTGCGCGTGCGCTACGATGAGCTGCGCCTGCGCGTGACGGAGGCCCGTAAGGCGGGCAAGGACATGCTCGTCCCTGCGCTGGTGCTGCGCCAATTCCCGGCGAAGCTCGCTCTCGCGCACGCGACGCGCGAGCACAAGGACTACGAGATCGCGCGTATCGTGCTTGAGCAGGCGCAATTCGAGATCGATGAGGCGATCAACGCGCCCGTGGTGGATGTGCGCGCAGAGGTCCTGCGCATGGCGGGCGTCGGGCAGCCCGTGGCGGGGGTGGCGGGCGCCACCCAAGGAACGCTTAAAAAGGAGCAGCTGCGATGAGACGGATGGAGAGGTGAGCGGTGGGACTGTTCGGGTTCGGGAAGAAAGCGCCGTCGCGCGACGAGATCATCGCAGCGGCAGCCACCGACGTCGGCCAAGCGGCAGCTGAGGAGAAGAAAGAGGATTTCTCGAGCGGGAACGCGAAGCTCGACATCGAGTTCACGAAGATCAAGGGCCGCCTGGACGGGATGGAGGAGATCCGCAAAGCGACCGGCGAGCGCTTCACGCGCACAGCCGAGCAGATCGGCGAGCTGCGCGGCATGGTGATGGACACCAACAAGATGATCTCGAAGATCGAGGTCTCGAGCACCAAGGCCGTCGACCTCGTCGAGAGCGTGCACCCGGAGAAGCTCATGATCGAGGTGCGCAAGCAAGACGGGAAGATCGAGGGCCTGCGCGCGCAGATCGAGAGCAGCGAGGCCATCATGAAGGATCTCATGCTCGAGATGAAGAAGATGCGCGATCGCATGGGCTTCTACAAGGGCGTTGAGCAGGTGATTGCGCTCAACGAAGAGGTCAAAGGGGAGCTCGCGATGATGAAACGCCTCGAGGCGACGATAGGCTCGCACGCGGACAAGGTCGAGACGGTGTTCCTGGAAGTCGAGAAGAAGTTCGGTGAGTTCGAGAAATTCAACGATGCGGTGAAGGATCTCGACAAGGGGCTCAAGAAGGTGCAGTCTGACTTCGACAAGATCCGCATGAAGGTGGAGACGAAACTGGACCGCAAGGACTTCTTCGACCTCCTGGACAAGTTCAACGACT
>CAYNGK010000010.1:13579-17007 GCA_964396935.1 uncultured Methanosarcinales archaeon
ATCACGGTCAAGGAGCGCGGTCAGCTCTTCGAGACGAACCTCCTCAAGCTCCTGGACGAGCGCAACAAGACGGTTAAGAGCGAACTCGACGGGCAGTTCGCGAAGCTCGAGCTGGACTACCGCAAGAAGCTCGACGGCATGAAACCGCCCAAGGAATCGCTTGTGAAGAACGCGACCGGCAGCACGGCCGCCGTCGACGCCAAAGCTGCGCAGGAGCTCGCTGCGATCGAGGCGAAACGCACCGCTGCGGCCGCTGCCGATACCGCTGGCGCGGACGTCGCTGGCGGTGACGTCAAGCCGGGCTTGGGCTCGAAGATCAAGGGTTTCCTGTTCCGTCCGGACAAGGAGGACGCGCCAGCGCAGCCGGATGTGTTCGCGCCGGCTCCGGAAACGCCAGCGGCGCCTGTCGCGCAGCCCGCATCCGCTGCGCCAAAGAAGGACAGCTAGCTCCCGCAGCTGCGTATGTGGGGATGCTCGCGCGCTTGCGCGGTCTTCAGTTCCCTGCCTTGCTTAGGAATAGTGCGAGCTCGTGCCGTTCGAGGATGCGTGCCATCTCGTCGGCAAGTTGCGTCTCGCCAAGCGCGCTGCGTGCCCACGCCGAAAAATCGTTGCGGGTAGCGTTCACATGGTGGCGAAAGACATCCTCCGGCATGCTGCGCAGCGCGACACGCAGGTCAAGCAGCGAATCCAGGCGGCGGCCATCGCGCAGGCGGAACTCCTGCCCTATGGGGGCGGTCTTCTCCAGGCGCGTCGCGGTCTTCGCCTGCGCCAGGAGGTCGCGCAGCTCACGTGAGCGGGTCTCGATCTCCTGCTCGATCGATGTGAGGCCGTGCTCAAGATCGTCGAGCTCATCACGCGTCCCGAGCCATTCGCGCTCAAGGAGCTTGAGTTGCCCGATCTTGCGCGCGATCGCCGCCTTCGCGTCTTGGGTGTAGAGGTAGTACTGCTTGCCTTCGCGCTGGTGCTTGTGGAACTCGCGCAACCGGTGCAGGATGTCTTTGTCCAGGAGGTCATCGGACGCGAGATTCTCCTCCAGGAGGAACCGGTCGAACGTGTCGAATGCGCTCTCGCGCGGCGCCGGTGCGGTCCGCGTGGGACGTGCGATCGCCGAGACTGTGCGGTCGGTCTCAAGCGCGTCACGCGCGCCGCTTCTCGCTGTCGTCGCGCCCACCTCGCGGTGCGCGTTGCGCAGGGCGCTCTCGAACGCATCGATCTCGCCCGCGATCTCCCGCTCCTCGATCACTGGCGGCCGGACGGCCGGCTCGGCAGCTGGGGCGGGTGGCGTTGCCTGAGCGGGCCGTTGCTGCCGTGCGAGCGCGGAACGCAGCTGCTCGGGGCTGAAGGGCAGGGTCTGCGTTTGCGATGCGGCTGGCTCGCTGCCTGCAGGGAGTGGCCGTTCGACGATGCGATGCGGTGCTGCCCGCGCGCCAGGCCGTTCGAAGACCTCGCTTGCGCTCTCCGGGACGTTCTTGGGTTTCGCGAGCAGCTCATCTTCGCGCACGAAGAAGCTCTTGATGTTCTCCACGATAGTCGCGAAGACGATGCTGCACCCACCCCTCAATGCCAGTTCTCCGTCGGCCGGTTTATAAGTCTTTGTGTCGTGTTCCCTCGGAACGGTTGGCGAGGTTCGGCACAGATGGTACAAAACATTTATATATGGGTATACCAAAGTGTATACTAATCTACCCGTAATGGGTGATCGCGGCAGGCCTGACCATCGACGAGAGTCGAACGGCGCGGCGTGCCGCTCCTGGTGCGACAAAGGTGACGGCAATGAGACTATACACAGCAATAGCAGTGGCGCTCGGCGTAGCGTTCGCGTTGCTCGGTACGTTCACGGCAGTGCTTGCCGCGAGCAATCCGACGCCTCCTGCGGAAATTACCCCGGGCGACTCAAGCACGTTCAACGAAAGCCAATATGGCCTCCAATCCCTGGAAGCGATCGCCGGCAACATCACGGCGATCACCATCTACGGTATCTCCCAGACCAAATCCTGGCAGGGCTACTACGGGAACATCACGGCGACCATCACGCTCGATGACGCATCGAACTACACGTTCTACAACTGGTCGTCTGCGGAACCGCGCGGGCAGATCTACGCGACGCTCAACACGAGCATCGACTGGGACGGCGTGACGTGCTTCAACTTCTCCAACGACAGCGCAGCGTTCCACCTGACGATCGAGAACTACTACGGGATTAGCGCTCCCGATGTGGACGGCGTGAACGAGACCTACACGGCCTACGACCACCCGGCGTTCCAGGTCGGCTCCCGCACGATGAGCGACTGCCCGACGACGTACATCTTCCGGGATGACGCTGCCCAGACGGCGGATTTCGTCAACGTGCTGCTGTTCGACCCCGCGCTCAACGACACGGGCTGGATCTACACTACGCTGATCGAGAACCGCTCGACTGCCACCGGGAACCCGCAAGACCTGACGTGCTACAACGGTCAGCCTTGCGACTTCCAGATCCTGGTGAACGAGGACGGGCACGGCACCGACACCCTGACGACCACCTACTACTTCTGGGTGGAGCTCCTGTGAGGGTGCAGGGATGACCGACCGACGCCTGGTTCGCACCAGGGTTTCTCCTTTTCTCCACTCTTTCTCCCTTCCTGCCCTTTCCTTCCCCATCACGCTCACCATCACGATCACCGGCTGAAACGGAACTCCCCATGACCCCCCAACCACGCACAGCGGCCGCATGCACACTCCTGCTTGCGCTCTTTTTGTGCGGCGCGTACCTCACGTTCGCCGACCCTTCAGGTGCGTCGATCGTATCGAACTCCACCGCGGGTCAGCCATCGAGCACGCCGGACAGCCGCAACGATTCAGGCGGCACGATCACGACCATGATCCTCAGCTCCCTCCAGCAGGACAACCGCTGGAAGGCGTATGTCGGGAACGTGTCCGGTTACCTCAGCTTGGATGATGCGACCGGCAACACCATCTATGACTGGAATGTGGGTGGGACCGCATCGGGCGAGTTGTATGTCACTCGCCACGCTTCTGTGGCGTTTGGCAACATCACCTGCATCACGGACGGCAACATCAGCTCGGAGAGCGCATACATGAACATGACGCTCTCCCAACAGGATGGTGTGAACAAGACGTTCAACTACACGAGCCATCAGGCGATCACGATTGGCACCATCCCGCCGGTGAGCCTGGGCGCGAACAGCTGCCGCAGCACCGCGACCTACGTGAACGATTCCCGCCAGGCGGCGATGGATGGCACGCAGCTGTTCCAGGAGGTCCTCACGCAGGACTCCAGCAGCAGGGTCGTCTACATCACCATCCTCAACAACGATCAGACAGGATTCAACAACCGAACGTACGATTTCCAGATCATCGTCCCGGAGAACCCGGTCAACCTGAGCCAGACAGTGTACTACTTCTTCACGGAGCTGAGCTGAAGACCC
>CAYNGK010000010.1:17017-28887 GCA_964396935.1 uncultured Methanosarcinales archaeon
GACCCATGGCACCCTCCCCCTCATCACGGACCGGCTCCCTCAAGGCGGCGATGCTCGTTGGCCTCGCGCTCTACCTCGTCCTCTCCTCGCTCTCCACCTACAGCTGGAGCGCAGGCCCGAACTACCGCAATGTGAGCGTGGATACCCGCGTGAACATCACGAACTCTCTCCCCGAGGTGCTGGGCGTGTTCGTCAGCGATGGGTTCGGGAACATCACGAACATCACCCTCAACGCTGGCGCGACCAAGCTGGTCTACTGCAACGTGACCGTGCGTGACTACGACAACATCGGCCAGGTGAACGTCTCCGCGACGTTCTACTTCAACGCGACCGGCATCAACGACACCACGCCAGATGACAACAACACCCACTACACGAACCTGAGCTGCGGCGCCGGGTCCCCCAGCGGCTTCGAGCGCAACTACAGCTGCTCGCTCGCGATCCTCTACTACGCGAACGCCGGCCGCTGGACCTGCAACGCGACAGCGCACGACCCCTATCCGTTCGCGAATGCGAGCGCGAACCAGTCGGGCATGAACGTGACGAACATCAACGGCCTGCTCGCCCTCAACGTGACCCCCCTTATCGACTACGGGGACATGGCGGTCGGCGACATCTCAAGCTCACCCGAACAGGCGAACGTGACGAACTTCGGCAACCTGAACATCAACGTGTCCGTCAAGGGCTACGGGAGGAACATCTCGGATGGCCTCGCGTTCGTCTGCGATGTCGGCAACATCAGCGTCCAGTACGAGAAGTACAACGCGATCGGCGGCGTCGACCTGAGCACGTACACGAATCTCAGCAACACGCTCACACGCATCGGCGGATTGATGATCCCGCAGCAGACCAACGACTCCCAGCAGTCGATCAACGCGACCTACTGGATGCTCCAGGTCCCGCCGAACCCCTTCGGCCTGTGCAACGGGACGGTCATCTTCCAGGCGGAGACCTCCTGAGATGGCATCATAGTTACCAACCACCTTTGTTACCACACGACGACGGGTGCCGCGAAAAGCGGCGCTCCAGCAACAACACAGGCCCCGGGGCGACACCACGCCCCGGGGTCCCCCTTTTCTCCTCTGCCTGTGAAATGGTCTTGTCCGCGCGCGTGCCGGCGATAGCCCGCTGGCTTCTCGTAGCGGCCGAACCTGAGAAATTTTATACTCGTTGGCTGTCTCGTAGGTGGGGGATAAGGTAGATCTCGCCACTTGCGTGCTTGCGGTAGAGCTCCTTGTCGATCTCGTTGTTCCGAAGCTGAGGGGTGAGCGATGACCTCTCGCCGGCGATCCAATAGTCAAACCTGCCCCGGTCCACCCAGAGGGGTGCAGGCGCTGTGTTCTTCCCGTTCTCTCCGCTTCGCGGATCTCGGCTCAGATCGTAACCGTCCGCCTTCGCTTGGGCGATCGTCGCGTCCGGGAGCACGTACACGGCCGTGATCATCTCCAGCGGCACGGTCTGGTTCTGGAAGAGCGCGAACTGACGGGTCGTCCCGCTTGCGCGGGCAATGGCTGGATCCATCGTCACGAGCGTACGCACGCGCGTCTGCGCGGTCCCCACTCGCTCCCTGAACCCCGCATAGGGGAGCGATATGGCACTGCCCCAGGGCCTCGCTTCCGGATGGGTGTACTTGGGGCATCTCCGAGTGGTGGGCAGGGCTCCGATAATCTCTTTGCCGAATTTCTCGATGCTCTTGGTGGCCCACCCTGGCCGGAATCTCGGGAGAAGCGAGATGGGCTCACGAGGCGCCACGCAGAACGAGATGACTTGCGCAGGATAATCAGCGGTCGGTGTGCCGGTAGTCACCTCGTACACGATGATATCCTGACGATCCTGCAGCGTGGCGCGCACAGCATCCGCGTACAGGAGGTGTGCGCTACGCCACGTCAATTCTGGTTGAGGTACTGGCCACGGTTCTGGAGGGGGGTAGGTCATAGTCCTCTCGCATATGCTCAGTCGGAGTTCTCTTTTCGTTCGATGTGCGCTTCGTAGTCTGAGCGCCACATCTTGAACCGATATAGACCATCATCCGATATTTCGCTGTGTACGTATGCTGGCGGAAGCTGGGGGTCTGGTATCACCACGAGGTACACCTTTCTCACAATGGGTTGCTTGTTCGGGCGCCGTATGGTATATCGTCGACCGCCGAGCTCGGGATTGATCTCGATGCGTTCCTTCTCGTAGGTGGTGCGGGTGCCGATGACCTCAGTATTGATCAGTGTGGGGAGATAGAACCTCTCAAAGAAATCGTCGTACACTCCCACCTGTAGGGAATTCCACCGTGGCTTGTCGGCGTTGAGTTGTTCCGCGATCTTTTCTGCCAAGGGCTTCAGCGCCGCAATCATCCGCTTGTTCACACCGTTCTTACGCGCGAAGATCGAGTGGCTGTTCCTCGGCACGACGGCATTGTGGGGTGCGATGAAGAATTGGGAACTCGGATTTCTGATGTTCACGTCCGGCACTTCGCCGCCAATCTTCTCACGGACAACCAGTCCGGGGATCGCGTGGATAGTCGCGCGGAGCTCTTCCATCGTCGGGATACGGGCCGGAGTATCAGACATACTCGGGGGGAGCCACCCGAGATTTATAAAAGTCACCACTTCTGGGTACTATCTTAGCTGATCTCCGCCCAGAAGTAGTACGTGTTCGCCTGCGCGGTCGTCGGGTTCTCTGCAACGATCATCTGGAAGTCGAACCGGCCGGTGTTGTAGCCCACCACGTCGTTCTCGAGCAAGGTCGTGTAGACCATCCGGCCGGCGCTGTCGTTGAGCAGGACCTCCTGGAACGTGGCGTTCTCAAGCGCCGCCTGGCGTGTGTTATTCACGTACGTGGCGATCGCACGGCACGTGCTGTTTTGGATGAGGCGCGTGCCGACGTAGAACCCGCGGTGCACGGTCGCGTTGAACGTCCGGTTGATGCTATCAGCGCTCGACGTCGTGATGTTCAATCCCGTTTGCTCGCTTGCCACGGTCGCGTTCGCGACACAACCCGCGGTCGTCCAATCGATCGTGCTGTTGCGCGATGCGTACACCTCGCCGGAGATCGTGACGGGGTTCCAGTCGTAGATCGTGGCGTTCTCCGCATCATCGAGCGTGATCGTGCCCGTCACATTACCGACGTACGCTTTCCAGCGCAGCGTCTGCGTCGTCGCGTTCAGGAGCAGCGTGGTGAACGAGCCGCCGGCGGTCGTGATGCTCGCCGCCGCCTGCGGCGTGTTCGTCACGGTCGTGTTGGCGGTGATGACGACCCCGTTGGGTTCGGCGGCCGCAAGCAACGCGCCGCCCGTCAAGAGGAGCGCGAGCAAGAGCAGCGCGGTGAGCGTCTCGTGGAGGCGACCGCTCATTCGCGCACCTCCATCCTGTGCTTGGCCCGCGATGCGGCGGTCCAGGTGGTGCGCGGGTCGAGGCGCAAGAGGCGCGCGATGTCTGCGTTGCGCAAGCCTGCCTCGCGCAGGTACGTGACGAGCGCCTCGAGGGGCGGCAGCTCTCGTCGGAAGATGCGCACAGGGATGCGCAGGTCATCCTCGTCGATCGCCGGCAAAACGGCCGCCGCGTGATGCGACGCGGCGATGCACTGCGGCGTGCGGCCCAACAGCAGCGCCGTCTGAGCGGTCGTGAGACCGCGCGTGTCGCGCAGGTAGCGCACGAGCGCGCGCAATGTCGCGTCGTGCGCGAAGATGCCGACTGGGACGGTCGGTTGCGCGAGATCGCTTGCCGCGAGCGGTTCCTCGTCGATGCGGATCGCGTAGGAGTCGACGTGGAAGGAGAACTCGTACTCATTGCCCGTCATTGCTGCCTTGCGCGTCACTGATGTCCCTGCGTGTTCCTGCCGTGTTTCGAGATCTGCAGATCCCGGGAACAATCTATTTGGTAAGATGATGTTTATATATCTTTTCTCTCTAATCTTACTTGATTGTACATATTGATTCTATTATGTAAGATATCTTGTGTAGGGTCGAACCGGTGCGTGGTGGTGCCGGGGCTCATTTGCCCCCTGCGTGGCTTCGCCCGGTGGTAGTTCTCGTCGAGCGGTGTTTCGCTACTTCACTGTTTACTGAAGTTGCTACACTACTGAACCTCGGATAGCTTCGATACCGTCGGAAGTGCAGTACTTGCGCAACAAGGATATATTTTATATACTGGTAACACCATAGAGGTACTCGTACGCGAAAGCGTATACTGGCCATGCGCCAGGTGTGCGACAAAGGTGATGGATTGTGGAACACGAGTCCTTGTATACCGCTGCGAAATGGGACATCCTCAAGGTCCTGGAACGGGGCCCGCGCAGTCCGCTCGAGATCTCCAACGAGCTCAAGGCAAGCCTCGCGAACGTCTCGCAGCAGATTCGCCTGCTTGAGCTCGCGGGGATCCTGACGAGCGAACGCGTCCCCAACCGCGACAAGGGACAGCCGCGCGTGCTGTACCGCATCGCCGGCGATCTCGCATACGCGATCGCGACCTCGGACGACTTCGTCGACAAGAAACTCCTGAAACTCTCTGAGATGAACAAGATCGTATTGCGTGCCTGGTTCATCGACGATCCCGCTGTGCGCCACGCGCTCGAGAAGGCGCTGTGGGCGATCGAACCGAAGCTCGCCAAGGTGCGCACGCTCGCGTACGCTGGCCTCGTGAAAGGGGTACCGGTCCTCGAGTACGCCGGCGATGCCGATCTCCCGACGACCGTCCGTGTCGATGGGCCGTTTGGCACGATCACGTTGCGCAAGTCCGCGCAACCCAAGGGGCACCAGCTCCTGGAGCGCCGATGAGGATGGCCTCCGCCCGCCGAGTGGCGTTGTTGTGCGCTTTCGCGCTCCTCGTGCTCCTGGGAGCGTTCACGGCATCCGCGACGCCGATCGGTCCGACCACCCTGCAGGTGCTCGGCAGCGGATCCCGCTCGATGCCTGAGACGTCCAACAGCACGATCGGTGCGCAGGGCGGGAACGTCACGCAGGTGAATATCGATGCGCTCTCTGTCACGAAGAGCTGGCAGGGGTACTACGGAAACATCACGGGGAACATCCATCTCGACAACGCGCTCAACCAGAGCTTCTACATCTGGGGCAATGGCACGCTCACGGGCGAAGTGTACGCGACGCGCAACGGCACCGTCCTGTGGGGCGAGGTCAACTGCTCCAACGTCACCCAACGCGATTCCGAGGATGCGTACCTCGGCGTCATCGCATCCGACGGGGACAGCGCGGTGAGCACGTTCAACGTGACGACGCACCCGACGTTCTACGTGGGCACGCAATCGATCGGGAACAACACGTGCTTCAGCACGAACCTGTTCGTGAACGGCACGAAATCGACCGACTCGTTCTATGAGGTGCTCCTCTCTGACAACCAGAGCACGCTCATCTACACCGCCCTCATCGAGGATGACAGCTACGCGTACAACGCGCAGCTCGCGGACTTCCAGCTGATGGTCGGCGAGAACGAGCACATCGGCAACATCGGCCCGACCACATACTACTTCTGGATCGAGCTGAGCTGAACCGTTCAGGCCGACGCGACGTACTACGGCTTTAAATGGGTGGTTTGCCGCTCTGCTCCCGTGCCCGAGAAAAAGATACCCGTCGGTACCGTACATGAGCTACCGGAGGATTTGAGAAAAGCCCTCAGCTCAGCGCCTGCGGCACGAGCGGTGTGGGAAGATATCACGCCACTCGCCCGTAATGAGTGGATCTGCTGGGTCACGTCTGGCAAGAAGGAAGAGACCAGAGGTATTCGTATCGAGAAGGCGCTCTCGAAGCTCAAGGGGGGTATGCGCAGGCCGTGCTGTTGGGCGGGTTGCACGCATCGTTGATCCTCCTGTGGTTGACGGTTTCTGAACGGCGCGTGATGCGCATTGCGTCATAGGGGGTGGTCCTTTTCCCGTCCGGTTCTCCGTCTTGCTCTCTCTTGCGTCTTCCATCATTCTTTGTCATCGCACGGTCTATTTCACTCATTCCTGAAACAGTGAACCTTGCTTTCTCGTCGAGCGTCCTCTCGTATGATTCCTTGTCGTCGCGTCCACTTCATTAAGTACTGAACTTCAATGAGTATCGAAATGTTTAAATACTGGCGCGCTTAATGAGTAATCAACATACGAAAACGTATACTGGTGTCCGCGACGCGCGGCCTCCAATGCTCGACGGGACTCGGGCACCGGTGTGCGCAGTGACGACAGCGACAACCGCTCCGGAACACTCGCAGGTTCTGGAGTGACAGCAACCACAGATAATCGATGGACCACGAGACCCTATTCACGGCAAGCAAATGGGATATCCTCAAGCGGCTTGAGGAAGGCCCGCATTCTCCCCTCGAGCTCTCGAAGCTGTGCGGCACATCCATCGCGAACATCTCCCAGCAGCTCCGGTTGCTCGAGATGGGCGGCCTCGTCAAGAGCGAACGCATCTCGAACCGCGACAAGGGCAAGCCGCGCGTGCTCTACAGCATCGCCGGGCAATACAGCTACCTCATCGCGACTGCCGGGAATTTCGTCGACAAAAAGCAGATCCCGCTCTCCGATGTGAACACGATCATCATGCGCATCTGGTTCCACGACCGGTCCGCGCTGCACTACACGCTTGAGAAGACGTTCTGGCGCATCGAGGAGCACCTCGACAAGATCGCGTACCTCGGCGTCGACACGTCGCGCGATGCGCCTGTCACGATCCACGTGCGCTTCTCAGGCAAGCCCGTCGATCTCCAACCGTTCACGATCACCGACCGCGCGGGCGTGACCCGTCAGGTCGTGTTCTCCACGCATATCCCCGCCGGTACGCGCTCCTATGCGCTCTACGGCTCCCTCGAACCGCTCCTGCCGCAGCATCAATGAACGACACATCGCCGCGCTCGCGCTCGTCGCAGTCATCGCTCTCGCGATTGGCGCGACGTTCGCTCTCGCGGATCCCGTAGCACCGACCACGCTCACGCAGACGACGTCGAGCGCACGCAATATCTCAGGGCTCCCCGCGCAGAGCGTCCAGGCACGCGGCGGGAACGTCACTGAGGTGAACATCGACGCGCTCACCCAGACGCGCGTCTGGCAAGGGTACTACGGAAACATCGCGGGCGAGATCACGCTCGACAACGCGAACAATTTCACCTTCTACAACTGGTCCATGACCACGGTGCAGGGCGAAGTGTACGCATCACGCAGCAGCACAGTCACCTGGGCGAACGTGAACTGCTCCAACAGCACCCAGCTCGACGCAGAGAACACGTACATCAACCGATCGACAACAGATGGCGATAGCGTGACGAACACCTACAGCCTCACGAGCCACCCGGCGTTCAGTGTGGGTTCATTCGCTGTGACTGCGAACAGCTGCTACAGCACGTACGGCTTCGTCGCGAACGCGAGCCAGACCGCGAATTGGTCGATGGTGTTCCTCCAGGACGACTCGGGACCCAACGGCGTGGTGTACGCATCGATCATCAACGACTCGGTCACCGGTTTCGACAGTGTGGCGCACGACTTCCAGCTGCTCGTGCCGGAGAACGAGAACAGCGGATTCATCGGCACGACGCTCTACTACTTCTGGGTGGAGCTGAGCTGAGACGAAGGATGACGGAGGACTGACGATGACCACGACGGAGAGACGCGGAACGCAGACGGCAGGAATTCTCCTGCTTGTGCTCGTGATCGCGCTCTCCGTCGCCTCGGTCCTCGTGCATGCCGCACCGTCGGGAGCGTCCATCGCAAACCCCTTCACCGAGACCGCTGCCAACCGTTCGCCAAGCAGCCGCAACGACTCGGGCGGGACCATCACCACAATGGTGCTCTCTTCGGTGCAGCAAATCCTTCGTTGGAAGGCATATGTCGGGAACGTCTCGAGCGTCCTCACGTTGGATGACGCGGCGAACTTCACCATCTACGATTGGGACCTCACCTCGTTCTCGGGGCAGGTGTACGCGAGCCGGTACGGCAACCTCACGTGGTCGACCGTGACGTGCGCTCCGCAGTCGCTTGTCCAAAGCGAGTCGTCGTTCTACGGGATGACGGAGACGCCGTATGACATCAACAGCACCTTCAACTGGTCGATCCACAAGGGATACACCGTCGGCGGCAATTCGATCGCCGCCAACAGCTGCAACAGCACGGTGACCTACATGAACGACACGCGTCAGGTGCCGACGACAAGCTCGCCGTTCCAGGAAGTGCTGGTACGTGATGCGAACAGCTACCTGGTCTACATGGCGGACATCAGTGACAACGTGCAAGGATTCGACAACCAGACGTATGACTTCCAGATGATCGTCCCCGAGTCGACCTCCGGTTCGAACACTGCATACTACTTCTACCTGGAGCTGAGCTGAGATGGTCGCGCCGGGCACCCCCGGAAGGTCACGGAAAGCAGAGCTCGCGGGCGTTGTCTTCGTCTGTGTCCTGCTGCTCTCGCTCTCGCAGCTCGCCATCGAATCGCAGTTCGCGTTCGGGTTCAACCAATCGCCCAACAACCGCAATGTGAGTGTGGACACGCAGGTGAATGTCACCGGCGCGGTGCCGGAGGTCCTCGCGACGATATTCCCAACGTCGATTACGCTCAACGCCGGATCGCTTACCGAGATCGCCTGCAATCTCACGATCCGGGACTACAACGGGTTCGCGGACATCTCCTTCGTGCAGGCAGCGCTGTTTAGCGCGACGCAGTCGTCGTACGGTGCCGCAGACGACAATAACACCCACTACAGCAACAGCTCGTGCCAGCCGATCTCCGGACAGCAGAGCGGTGTGAACGCGAATTACACCTGCACCTTCATCCTGAACTACTACGCGATCAACAGCACGTGGAACTGCACGGCGGTCGTGAATGACACGCTCAACCTGCGCAGCAACGGGACGAATTCATCGATCGTCAACGCGCTGTTTGCGCTCAACGTCACGCCCTTGATCGACTATGGGAACATGACGATGGGCGACACCTCGGGCAATGTCGAGGCGAATGTCACGAATCTCGGGAACCGTGCGATCAACATCACTGTGCGCGGCTACGGCCGCAACCTCAGCGACGGCTACGGGTTCTTCTGCGACCAAGGGAACCTGACGGTCGACCTGCAGCACTTCGCCGCGAACAGCACGGCCGCCTACAACGAGAAGCAGACGCTTGCGAGCGCGTACGGGCAGATTGGCGGCTTGTCAGTGCCCAAAGCGGTGAACGCCACCGCCACGCTCAACTCGACGTATTGGCAGCTCTACCTGAACCCGACGCAGAACGCGTTCGGGATCTGCAACGGGACGATCGTGTTCCAGGCGAACAACGCCGGTTGAGAAGGATAGGAAAGTGAGGAAAAGGAGAATTCCGGATCCTTACGGGTTCTTCGGGAACAGCTCGACATCGTGGTACGGCTGCGCGATCTGCCCCAAGTTACCTGGGATGACCTTCTGCGCGCCAGTCAGCTCGTTGCTGAAGATCCGCTCCTCGAGCACATTCGTGAGGGACGATGCGTACCCCCAGTAGTGGTCGTTGACGCTAGAGCCGTCGATCACCTTCATGTTGGTCTCGTTGTTGCTGGGTGTGAAATACCACAGCAGCGCGCTCTCATCAGAGAGTTGCTGCACGCGCGCGAGACCGTGAGCGACGTTGCCCGGGTTGACGCGAGCGTCGAACTTCTCCTGGTAGGAGACGACGCCGTTTTGCGTGCACGTCCTGAACGGCGCTCCCGTCGGGCACAGGCCCCAATCGTTGTACTGGTCGGGGTGACCACACGGGCCGTCGTTCGCCTCGTCGGTGTCCTGGTAGTCGACTTCGCGGGGATTCATCAGGCCGCCCTGTGCCCAACCGCGGTTGTCGATGTCCTGCTTGCCCCAGATGCCGAGCTCATTGCGCCAGCGCAAGAGACCGGTGTACGTCGGCCAGTTCGCCGCCGCCGCGCTGTCCACGTCCAACCAGCGCAAGACTGCTTTCTCGTACTTGTTGACGACGTTGCCGTCCTGGAGGCCGCGCCGCGTCTGGAGCAACGCCTTGCCGATGTACTGGGCTGGGCCATTGTTGTTGTTGCCATCGGGCTGGATCTTGTACACCCACTTCGTGTGGTCCATCGCGCCGTGGTTCGCCGGGTTGAAGTTCGAGCTGCGGTTGAAGCTGATGGTGCGCGGGTCCGACTGAGCGAAGTACGAGAAACGGATGCTGCGCATCGCGCGCTCGAATTCGCTCTTGGGTTCGCACGTACGCGGCTCCTGCAAGGTGAGGCCTGCGCCGGCAATCGTGGTCGCGTCGCTCTGCTTCGCGCCCGGGTTGTTGCCGCGGATGTTGTTGACACCGCCGTTGGGCTCGCTCTTGGAGTAAAGCTCCATGAACTCGAGGTCCTGCGCGCTGTCGACGCCCCACATGCAGCTGCGGGTGTTCTTATCGCCGTCGAGGCGGAACCACTCAAGCGTTCCGTCATCGCGCATATAGACCGTAGAGCACATGCCCTTGCTCGATGCGTTCACGGGATCGGGTGCGTTCGCCCACTCCTCGTTGAACACGCAGACGTCGAACGTCTTGGGCGTGCCAACGCACGCGGTGAGGTAGTCGTTGCCGAGCAGAGGCTCGCACGGCTCCTCGAAGATCTCGATGCGGTATCCCCACTTGTAGTCGCTCTCACGGGCGACGTCGGCGCGGACCTGCTGGATGAGGCGATCCTCCATGCTGCCCGGCGTGAATGCCTGCGATTCCTGCGCGTACGCGGAACCCGCGAGACCGCCAAGGCCGAGCGCGGCAGTGGTGATGATGCCCTTCAATCGATTGGATACCATAGTGAACTCCCCCCCGGAGATGGAATATCTGTGTGGGAACGCACGGAGGTTTAAAAGTGTTTCTAAAGTAACCACGCCGTAGTGGTTATATAGAGTATATGTTTGTTCCTATCTGGACCTTACCGGTACTCGTACCCGGGCTCCAGGCGCGGGTCCCCTTCGAACTGGGAGTTGCTGTTGCACACGACGTCGGTCGGCGCGAACCCTTCCTTCGCCTTCCCGTAGCGATCCACGACCGAGATCTCGAGGGGCACACCGTAGGTGATGTGCAGCAAGAACGTGACGAGGTCACCGTTCTGCTCACGGAACGTGAGCTCACGTACGTCGATGAGACGACCTTGGTTGTCGTTGTGGCGACGCACGACGTCGCGCTCCGGTGTGCGGTTCTCGTACGTGCGCAACCACCGTAGGGGATCGCGCGGCGGCGCGAATCGGACGCCGCCGTAGATGATCGGGTTCCCGTTGGGGAAGTCGTCGATGCAGTTCGCGAGCGCGTAGCGCGCGGTCGGCACATAGCACGCGGTGTATGTGCTCGAGGTGCGGTTGAACAGGACGTAATTCACGACCGGGAGGCTGCGATCCTCAATGAGGTAGCGCGTCTCGGTGTCCGCCTGGTCGTAGCTGTACGTCGAGCGATTGAGGCGGTTGCGCCGGACCTCCAGCAGATCCTCGACGGTGATGTACTCGTCGCGTTCCGCTTCGTGCCAGACCCACAATTCCCCGTACTGCGGGGTGTCGAGATAATAGGTGTAGGACTTGACCTTGGTATCGTATTGCGCGAGCGCTGCGGTCACCGGGTGGATCGGTGCGCTCGCATTGGCTGTCTCGTTCGATGCTGGTGTGGGGATATCGACCGGAACGGGCGCGGTCAGGTTCTCTGGCGTGACGTTGCGCACCGGTTGCTCGACTGCCGGTTCCGGCAGCGGGTCGCACACGCCATCCGCGTCCGCATCCGCGCAGCAACCGCCAAGTTCAAGCGGGATCTGCCCCGCCGGGCACACGGTCCCTTCAAGCGTGGTTTGCACTGGCGCGCAGGCAGTCAAAAGGAGAGCGAGCGCGAGCAGAACGACAACGGGTGTGCGAGGCATCCTGGCGGGGTATGCGGTGTGCTTTTAAATGGTTTCGGTGTTGTTTACCGTATGGCT
>CAYNGK010000011.1:0-26625 GCA_964396935.1 uncultured Methanosarcinales archaeon
GAAAGGCTACTTCACGATCGATGGCCACTAGACCTGCGGTGACTTCTTCACCCGCTCAAGCCGAATGGTCTCGAGCAGGAACAGCGCGACACCGGCGACGATGCTCGCGTCGGCGATGTTGAAGACCGGCCACCAGCCGAGGTCGATGTAGTCGATCACGAAACCGAGCGTCACGCGATCGATGAGGTTCCCCCACAATCCGGCGACAAGCATCCACAGCGCGACCTTCTCGACAAGGGTCGTGAATCGGTCGTGGTAGCGCAGGAGGAACGCGAATGCGATGGCGCTCAACAGGATGAACGCCCAATTCGCTCCTTGCAGCGATCCCCACAAGGTGCCGGTGTTCTGCACGTACGTGAAGCGCAGCCAATCGGTGATGGCGATCGATCCGCCCTGCGGCAGGAGACCGATGACGATCCGCTTCGCGTACTGGTCGGCCGTGAGCAAGAGCGCGAAGATCGCGAGGCCGTATGGCCAGAACGCGCGTGTGCGCTGCTGTGCGACCGCCGGCCTATCCGTCGCGTTCCGAACGCGCTTGCGGGCATCGCGTCGCTTGCTCACTTTGCGTTTCGCCATCAGCGAGCAGCGTACCGTGAGGAAGCGTATAAAAAACCGTACGCAACGAGAGCGGATCTAACGGCTCGCGTCTGCCTGGCGCTCGAGCTCGAGCTTCTTCGCGACCACAACCGACTGCGGGTTGAGCTGGTACGCGAGGATGATCTCCTCGGCGAGGTACGCGGCTGCGCTCTTTTTGGAGCGGAAGCTCTTTTGGAACGCGTTTTGCGAGATCAGCTTGAGGACCTGGTCGATGCGGCGCTGGGGCGAGCACTCGACTGCCTTCGGGTAGCGTGCTCCCCCATACTCGATCGTGATGATCTCCTCGCGTGGCGCGCCGTTCTCGACCGCCTTCACGAGCACCTCGATCGGGTTGCGCTTGAGCTTCTTCTCGACCATCTCGAGCGCGTCATGCACGATCTTGTAGGCGGTGACGGACTTGCCCGTCGCCTGGCCGCTGGAGATCTTGTGCTTCTTGCCCTTGTGGCCTGGGATCATCATGCGGTTGATGAGGCGCTCCACGATCGTGATGCGGCTCTTGTAGAATTTCTGGCCAGCATACCGCGCGCCGGTCTTCGGGACGAGGATGGGCGAGATGGTGATGTAGCGCTGCAGACCCGGGTCGTCGACCTGGATACCAGTGCTCGGCCAGCGGTTGAAGAGCAGGAGTTCAGTCATCTGACACGTCGGATTCGCAAGGGGTTTATAAGGATTTCGGGATGCGGATCCCACCCACGAACGGCAGCTACTCGACGAGACCACCCGGATATATTTATAAACCGCCACTCCTTCCCCTCGCAGCTGGTGATCCTAGAAATGGCGAAAAAGACCGACTCCAAGAGTGCACCGAAGAAGGAATCAACCGAGACCCCTCGCTCCTCGAAAGACGAGCAGGTCGGCTTCCACAAGGGCAGCCTCATGACGTTGTCGAAGGAGCGCCAAGAGCTCGTGCGCATCATCGGCATCGTCGAGCAGCTCATGCAGATGCATGCCGCCGCGCTCAATGAGCTCGGTGTCAAGCTTGACGAGCAGTCGGGTGGTGCGCAACCCGCGCCTGCCGCGCAACCGCAAGGCAAGAAGCGTCCGCCGATCGAGGACATCCTCTAGGCCGCGCACCGCGCGCGACCCTTGTGCGGGGGTATTGCTCTTGGCCGAACTCCCACGACAGGCGGCTCTCGGGTTCCACCACGTCGTGGCGGATCTGCGCGAGCAGCTTCTCAGGTACGAGTCGCTCGATGCGGCAGGGAAAGAGACGTTCACGTTCTCCATCACGAGCGATGAGGCGCGCGCAGCGATCGAGGAATTCCACCGCACCTCGTGCGCCGCAGAACGCCAGCTTGACCGTAGCGTCGCGGAGCTGTTCGCGCCTGACCTCGAGAAGATCCTCGTCACAGTCAGCCCGTGCCCGACGCTCGCGGTCTCGCTCCCCTCACGCCACCACGTGCGCCGTTCGCACGTGATCGGGCAGCACATCCCCGAAGAGGTGTATGAGGACCTCCTCAACACGCCGGACCAGCGCATCTCCGATGCGTTCCGCCCGGCATGCGCGTACTGCCCGCACGAGCGCGGCGCGCCACGCCAGCACCCTGCGATGCTCAGCTACCTGCGTCACGTCCCTGCCGATCTCGTCGCGTTGCGTATCCGCCTCGATGATCACGACGGGAACATCCAGGGCATGGAGCATCGCATCGCCACGAAACGCCTGATGGGCGTGGATGACGAGGATCGGGAGATCCGCAGCCTGCTTGATTGCATCGAGACCGAGATGCTCGCGAAAGAACGCACGGAACGCGCGTTGTCTGAGGTCGCTGCGGTATTGCCATACCCCTTCGTGCAGGTCAAAGGCAGGCTCAAGGGCACCGGCCGGGTCTCGGAGAAGGCCGTCGATGCGGTCTTCTTTGGCGGAGAGCTCACCGATCACATCGGGATCCAGTGCGTCTCGCGTTTCGATGATCTCGAGCAGACCAAGAGGTACGCGTCCAGCATCGTCGAGCTCTTGCGTGCGCGCGACGCGCGATCCCTCCTCAGCCCCTTACGCTATGATGAGAGCAAGAATGGCGTCTGGCGCGGCTACAAGTTCCTCGCGCACTATGGCGACAATGGCCTCGTGATCCCGATCTCGTTCCAGTTCCTTCCGCTCGCGACGTACTGGCGCGAGCGCGTCGAGCACCCGTTCTATGAGGAACGGCGCCAGCGCAAGCTCGACGACTTGCGTGCGCAGGGGAAACCGATCGATCGGATGCTGCGCGCTGTCGAGGAAGCGTTCACGCAGGCCGCCGCCGATTGGCGAGCGGTTCACGCGTCGTCGTCCTGATCGCCGGCGGCCTCTTGCGCCGCCTTCTCGCCGGCGTCGGGATCGAACGCCGCGCGCGCTTGACGGGTCTTCGGGACGTAATTGTACAGGAACTGGTCCGCCTTGCGGCCGGTCCCGAGCCAATCCGCACCGTGCTGCACGATCAGGAACGTCCCATCCAGGATGTCCGATACGTCCTCCTCGAGGATATCGATGGGGATGTTCGCGCCCGCGATCCACGCCTGCGCCTCCTCATCGTTGAGCGCAATCACGTTCTTCGTCGCGTGCGGTCCGATGCGCTCCGCGCCCTCGATCGTGAGCCGCAGCTTCCCCTTCATGAACGCCGCGATGTACAATCCCATCGTATCGACGCGCAGCTCCCGCGAGTCGAAATGCGCGAGATCGGAGCTGAAGAGGAAGTACTTCTCCTGCTTGTCGTTGTGAAACAGCAGGCCGTCGATCTCGCCCGCGAACCCGAACTGCTCGTGCAGGAGCTTGTGGAACTCCTTGCGCTCCTTGCTGTTTAGGGGACGAAGCGTCTGGGTCATCCCTAGATCCCCCACACAGGGTTCCCGTCGCGCATGATGTCCGCGATCTCGCGCAACGCCTGCACCTCGTCGGGCGTGAGGAATTTCGTGAGGGTCTTGAGCTTGCGGTATTGCTCCTCATTGATCGCGCTGTACAGGATGTCGCGCTCGTTCACCTGGCGCCCGGCGGTGACGTTGGGCAGGCTGATCGCGACCTGTTCGCCCAGTTTCGCGTCCGTCACGCTCTCCTTGTTGCGCTGGATGCCCTTGACGCTCGTGAGGGATTGCCCCTTGCGGCTCATCAGCGGCATGCCGTTGCTGAGCGTGCCGGCGCGCACCTCGACACCCGCGACGCACGGGTTGGACTGACGGAAGATGCAGTTCGCGAGCACCTCGATCTTGCACGGCCGCGTCAGCGTCCCAAGCTCATCCGCCTGCTGGCGCTTGCGCACCTGCGCCTGCCACGCCTCGAACCGGTCGCAGATCTCGTAGATCACGTTGCCCGTGATGACCTGTACGCGTTCGGTCGACGCTTCGCCCCCGACGTTGAACCCGACGATCGCGGCCGTGAGCGGGTCCGCGTCCGCGTTCGCTTCCGCGTCTGCGAGATCGCGTTTCGATACGGCGCCGATCGACGCTTTGCGCACGCCGATATTGCGCTCGCGCAGGAGCACCGTGAGCGCCTCAAGCGAGCCGAGCGTATCGGCCTTGATGATCACGCCTTCGGGATCCGGCTCGACAAGCGACGCGCGCACCTCGGCCTGGAGCTGCGCGGCGACCTCTGCCGGCATCGTCCCCGCCGGCACGACGCGTAGCGGCATACCTGCGGTCGCCTTGTCAAGATCGGGCGCTGCGATGCGCAAGCCGGTCGCTGCCGTCGCTTCCTGCAGCTGCTGGTATTTCGCTTTCTTGTCGCGCATCTCTTGGAGCGGCGCGGGCTCGAGCAGCGCGCGCACTTTCGTGATGACCGCTTCGTCGATCCCGCCGATCACGATCGTGTCGTTGCGTCGTATCTGCCCGTCATACAGGATCACGTCGACGGTCGCGCCAAAACCGATCGTCTCCTTCACCTCGAGCACCGTGCCCTTGCCGGGGCCGGCGACGTCGAGCTTCAGGGTCTCCTCGAGGAACTTCTGCGCCAGGCCTGCGAGCACCATCAGGAGCTCAGCGATGCCGTGGCGTCCGATGGCGCTTGTCGGGACGATCGCTATCTGCTTCGTGAACGATTCGACACGGTCGAACCGCTCGCACTCCATCCCGAACTTCTCGTGCAGCTGCCCTACGAGCTCGTACATGCGCGTCTCGAACGCGGTGATCCACGCGGGGTCTTGCGCGGCGATGTCCGCGAGCACCGCATCCGCGTGCTTGCGGTAGCCGGGGATGAGATCGATCTTGTTCGCCGCGACCACGAACGGGGTCTTCGCGGCGCGCAGGATCTCCACGGCTTCGATCGTCTGCGGCTTGAACCCTTCCCTGATGTCCACGCATACGACCGCGATGTCGGCAAGCGCGCCGCCGCGCTTGCGCAAACTCGTGAACGCCGCGTGACCTGGCGTGTCGATGAACAGGAGGCCGGGGATGGTCAGCTCGAGGCGCATCGCTTTGAGGAGCGCACCGCATCGCTTGAGGATGGTCTCTTTGGGGATGATGCTCGCCCCGATGGCTTGCGTGATGCGTCCCGCTTCGGTCGCGACGATGTTCGACTCCCGGATAGCGTCAAGCAAGCTGGACTTGCCGTGGTCGACGTGACCCAAGACCGAGACGATCGGGGAGCGCAGTGCCATATCGACGGTCGGGTGGCCGGAGACGGTTTAAAAAGGTTCGGGGGGAGTCAATGTTTGAGGATGGTGATGTGCGCATATCCGTCCTTGGCGAGAATATGTGCCGTACCGCCGATGGGGAAGGTGAGTATCGGCGTGGTATGGCCGAAGTCTGCATTCGCGATGACGGGGATATCGGGGAGACGTCCGCGTAGGTTGTTCGCAAGTTCCCCCATATCGACGTTACTCTTTTTTTGGAATCGCCCTATCACTATCCCTTTGACTCCGCTGAACTCCGGCAGGTGCATCAGCGATTGCAAGTCGCGGTCGAAGTTTTGGATTTTGCTCTCTTCATCGTCCTCGATGAATAGGATGGATCCTCTGAGTGGTGGCATATAGGGTGTGCCTTGCAGGAGGTTGAGCGTGCAGAGATTCCCGCCGATAACGGTGCCGATCGCGTCACCTTCCTGCATCACCACATATCCTGGGTTGGCGTGGAATTCCCGCGCGTCTTGATCGAGATACCATTGGTCGTCACTCCATTCCTTTGCGGGTTCTATCGCTATCGGCGATTCGTTCATCACACAAGAACGGAATTGTTCGATAGTGCCAGCGATCCCGTCGCGCATCCCGAAGGAGGAGAATGCCGGTCCCGAATAGGTGACGAGGCCGTTCTTTGCATAGATCGCGTTCTGTAGTGCGGTGATGTCGGAATATCCGCAAAAGAGCTTCGGGTGTTGTCGCAATAACTCGTAGTCGATGTGTGCGAGAAGCTGATTGGCCGCGAACCCACCTATCATCGCGATGACTCCTTGCACGGAAGGATCGCTGAATGCCTCGTGCAGGTCGGCAATCCTCGAAGCGATCGGCGCTGTGCCGCCAGGTCCTGTTTCTTCGATGCGAGTGCCATATGTGACGTTCAGGCCGAGCTCGCGCATCCGCTGCTCAGCCAACTCGCGTACAGAACCCGTGATGATGCTTGCGCTGCTTGACGGCGCGATGACCCGTATCGTATCGCCCGCTTTGAGCTTTGGCGGGATCACGGACCCTTTGTTGCCTAATCGGCTTATAATCGTTTCGAGCATTGTGGCTAACGGTAGATCGCGCGCAGCTGCGTGCGCATATCGATCGCGTAGAGCAGGCGCACGGTTTGCGCAATCGCGTCCGACACCTTCTCGTAGTGCGTGGCGAGCGTCGCGTACGCAGGGGTCCTGTTCCCGGTGTCATGGTCCCGAAGGTGCATACGTTGGTCTTTCACGCTGAACTCGTAGCTGAACGCGGGCTTGCCGTGCTGCAGCTGCTCGCGCATACCGAATGCCGCGTTCACCTGGGCGATACCGCGCACGCGCTTGAGGTACTCGAGCAGTGGTGGGTTCGCGCCGGTCTCTTCTAGGAGCTTGCGCACGCGTGCCGCGTCCTTACCATCCTCGTGGTTGCCCGACTTGGCGTATGCGCTCTCGATGAGGTGATACGTCGCTTCTTGCGCGGTCCGGAGCTTGCTTTGCAGGTTGTAGATCTCGTCTTCGACGTCGATCTTCACATCTCGCGCCCGGTCCCGTTCCTCCTCGGTCACGGTCTCCCTGCCGAGCTTCCCCAACACGTCGGTCATAACCGTGTCGTGTTGCCAAATGGCGTTGAGCGCTTTGTTCGCGTTCGTCGTGAACCTGATGATGCGCCGCAGGTCGTCCTCGCCCGCGGTGGGCAGCGCACAGCGGCGCGCTAGCCGATTGTCGCTGACGATATCCCAGGGGGTGAGTTCGTTGAACTCCTGCATGAACTGTTCCCAGTTCATACCGGCAAGCGACGCCCCGGGCTGCAGGAGCAGCTCAGCGCTGTAGCGCTTGTCAGGCTCGATGCTATCGCTCCCGAAGAGCGCACGATCGTCCATCGTTGAGAGCACGAGATACGGGTTGTCCGCCACGAGCGATCGGTAGTCCTCCATCTGCATCTGCGGATGGGGTTCGTCAGGTGCGCTCAGGTCATAGCTGCGCACACGGGTCGGCTGGTCGCCCATGCGTGTCCATTCCGGCACGATCCGGTAGACCCCTTCCTGGACGCGCTGGTCGAGGCCCGTCAGAAGCGTGCGAATGCACGCGTCGGGTGTTGGCCCCCACGCGACGAACTCCTCGCGCAGCTTGCCGTCGAGCGCCTTGCACATTTTCGCGCGGTAGGTGTCCAGCAGCTCTCGCGGGCTCTTTGGGCGTGTTGCCATCGGGTATTTTCTCGTCTCCAGGTTTAAATACTTTTCTATTTTTAACTCCCTTTTAGTGGTAACTTATGTGCCGTTCGGTATTTATACCCGACCTGTTCAAGGAGCCCTTATGGCGGGGTTGACGAAGGTCCAATCGTTCATGCTGTATGCGTTAGGCGCGTGCGGGGAAGAGCTCGCCCGTTCCTTGCGCGCGAAACACGTCGGACTGGCGATGACGAAAGCCGAGTTCATCCGCTTAGTGCAACGCGCGCACATCGTCAAGCAGCAGGATCGTGTGCTGTATTCGCACTTGCAGACGCTCGAAGCGCAAAAATACGTCGCGTACGACGAGCGTTCTTTAGTGCTGACGAAGAAAGGCGTGAAGGTCTTCGAGAAGGCGCGCAAGGAATTCGGCCCATACGTGGAATTGGCGCGCATTTTATCGACAGAAGACCTCTTGCGCGCCATCCCTGGCAAGCAGACGCGATTGGTGGAGTGAGATGTCGGCGAAGCGTTCAGTAAGGGTTGGCTACCCTTCTCCGGTTGCCCTGAAGCGGGAGATTGATGCAATGAACGCATCGTTCGTAGCTGTATTCTTCAAACACATCCCTCGGACGCACGTCAAAGGTATTTATTTCAAGGGTTCCGCCTCGAAACCCTTCAACTCTCCTATTGATTATGTTCCGGGCACGAGCGATATCGATATCCATGTGGAATTGGTCGATATGCGACGCTTCGAGAAAGCGTTCAACCCCCAAACCGCTCTCCGTTTCAGCCAGAGCATTGAGCGTGCGTATGCGAGACGTATCGCGCGACCAATCCACATACCCGATCTCCAGGTTATGTTCCTCAATGAACTCGAGAAACAGGGCGGATATCGCCGTTCACCGCCAGGTACCGTCATCACACTCTATGGGGCTCCTTATCTCGCTGGCGCGGATGATGCTCCTCGTGCACGTGCGAAGGAGAACCTCCGTGAATACTCGCGGGATCCAGTACTTTCACCGCTCAAATTGTTCTATAAACATCATCGTCGAATCGGTCGCGTATTTCAGGACTTCAGTTGGCGGGTGTCACCTATCGGTCCAAGTGTTCTTTGCCTCAAAGGCGTGCCGTATGCGCGAGCCTGGGGGATGAATCGCACAGCGGTAGTGGTGGAATTGCGCAAACACGGGGAGACTGCTCTTGCACGAGATTATGCTGCGTATTACCGATATGCCTGGGATTTTTTCCTCTCGAACGAAACCAACCTCGCTGCTGCACGAAAAGGCATCCTGGCCGCGATACGCGTCCTGAGGAGAGCTGGGCAGTTGAGCAAGGATGCGAGAACGTGATGTTATGACGGGTTTGCGTTGTATTCTCGTGCACGGCTGTCCGGATGCGCCGGAGAAGGGGCCGCGTCAGCGCACGTACGACAAGCATTGGATGCCATGGGTGGCGCGCGAGCTCACCGCTCGCGGTGTCCAGGTACAGACGCCACTGATGCCGGAACCGTGGAAACCGAAGTACGAGCGATTCAAGAGAACGTTCGAGAAACTCGACGTCACCGAGGAGACCGTCTTGGTCGGTCACAGCTGCGGTTGCGCGTTTTTGGTGCGGTGGCTTGGCGAGACGAAACAACGCATCAAGAAACTGATTCTCGTCGCGCCGTGGAAGGTGCCGCGAAAAGGCGACTCCACACGCAAGGCGTTCTATACGTACTCGATCGATCGCGCCATTGCGGACCGCGTGGGTGAGATCATCATCTTCACCGCGGATGATGAGGAACCGGACGGGAAGAAGAGCGTACGGCTGTACCACGATGCGCTCGGCGGGAAGCTGATCGAGCTCAAGAATCACGGGCACTACACGTTCGGTGATATGGGTACAGAAGAGTTCCCTGAGCTGCTTAAGGAACTCCGGTAATCACTTCCCGTACCGTCGCTCGCGCCCGCGGAACTCCGCGATCGCGTGCTCCAGATCTGCCTTCGTGAACTCGGGCCACGCTTTCTCGAGGAACACCCATTCGCTGTACGCGCTTTGCCACAGGAGGAAGTTCGAGGTGCGTTGCACCGCGCCGGTGCGGATGATGAGATCCGGTTCGGAGCGCACCCACAAGCGCTCGGCGATGCCCGCTTCCGATACCGGCGCACCGTCCGCGACAAGCGCCGCGACCGCGTCTACGATCTCTTCGCGACCGCCATAGCAGATCGCGAAGTTGACGGCGAGATGCTCGTAGTTGGCCGTCGCCGCTTCGACTTCGCGCATCCGTTCCTGGATGTCAACAGGCAGGAGCGACCGGCGGCCGGCGAAACGGATGCGCACGCGCTCGCGCGTGATGCGCTCATCCGAGAGGAGCCGCGTGAGCTCCTTGCGTAACAGATCCAGGAGGAACTCCACCTCGTGTCGTTCACGCGCGAGGTTCTGGATGGAGAGCGTGTAGAGCGTGACTTCCGTCACGCTTGCGTCCAAGCACCACTGGAAGAGGTCCTCGATGAGTTGCGCGCCGCGCTCGTGTCCCTTGTGGGCCTCGAGGGCGTGCGCGCGCGCCCAACGGCGGTTGCCGTCCATGATGATCCCCGCGTGCAGGGGGCCGTTTGGTGATGCCATCAAGCGGAAAGGAGGGTTTGGCGTGCGGAGCTTAGCCGATCGCGCGACGCACGTCGACCACGTCGACGCTGTTCACGCCATCGATCGCGGCGAGCTCCTGTTCGAGCGGCTCCGTGCCGCCCAGCGACTCGTCCATGACGAAGGTGAGATTCAATGCCTTGAGTCCGAACGCGACGGGTTGGATGTCGATGCGCTTCTCCGCCGACTCTCCCGTGAACTCATCGATCTTGGTCTCGGCGATGCGCTGGATGCCGGCGAGGTCCACTTCGGGACTCTCAGGCATGATCTTGATCGTGACGACGCACTTTGCCATTGTCCCGTCACCTCTAGTTCGGGCCGACAAAGCCGCAATCGGGGCAGGTGTATTGCGCCACGATCTCGCGTTCATTGCGGGTGCGGACAATCTCGACCTTCTGGCACTGGGGGCACAGGAAGCGCACGCTGCCAGGCGTGTTCGCGGTCGTGTTACCGAGTGTGGATTGCGTCATGAGTGGATCACCTATCCGTTGCGGGACCGGTCGGTCTTTTTTAAAGCTTGCGACGAGCGTTCCCGACGACCCATATCTTTATAAATGTCACATACCGGTATACCAGTATACAAAAGGTGATATTCAATGCATTGCGGCAAATGCAAGATCGAGATGAGCAAACAGGGGACGCCCCTCCACTCAGGCAACTCCCACTACCAGCAGTTCCGCTGCCCGACGTGCCACACGACCGGCATGCGCGCATTGGGGCTTGTCGGCGGCATGCCGAAGTGAAGATATGGGATTCCAAGACTCGCTTGAGAACATCAACGCAGCCCTGCAGGAGTTCACCGAGCGTGCGCGCGAGTACTTCGGCCAGCTCGATCCTGAGGAGCAGTACGCGTGGATTGGCGAAGGCGTCGGATTCCTGACGTTCGGAGCCGGTATCGTGCTGTGGATCGTCTGAACCGGGCAAGCGAAGCACTCAAGCGTCTGGGTCGCTCGATGACGACCGCGCCCCGAGCTTGACCTCGCCCGGCGGCAATGCACGGATGAGCTCATCCGCAGAGACCTCCAAAAGAGGCGCGAGCCGCTTCGCGACATCTGACGGCTTCTCCGCACCCTGCAAGATCGCGTAGCGCTCTGGGCAATGCGCAGCGACAGCGCTTGGCGGCCCGCCCATCACGCGCCCCTGCGCGTCCTTGCCGATAGCGAAACGCATCTCGGGCCGGTAGTACTGCACGTGCCCGCGCACGACGAACGCGCCCTTACCCAGCGACTCGCCCGAGTTCGGGGTCTTGCTCAACTGCTCCGGCCGCGCACAGAACACCTCGGCGGTGCGCACGCCGCTCTTCCAGGATCGGCTTGCCGCCGCCGCGAACTCCGCAGCCTCCTCTTTCGCCGCGTCAGTCGCTTCCTTGCCGTCGGTCTTGAGCACGATGAACGGCGCGCCCGCCGCATCTGTGTGAAACACGAGATCAGCGTCGGCCGCGTGCTTCTTGACGACTGTCTCGTTCGTTGCCGCATCGCGGCCGCCCACGCACAGGAAGCCGTCGCTCGTCACGATCCAGCGGAAATTCTCGAACCACTCCCGCTTGCGGGCAGGAGCGCGTACGGTCGCGGCCTTCGGCATCGCGTCTTTTGCGGCAGCCCCTGCCGCCGCTTCGCGCGCGAGCGCCTCGCGCGTCTTCGCGATCGCGCGCTCGGTCCCGAGGATCTTGCGCTTCGCCTTCTTCGCGCGCTCGTAGTGCTCGGCAGCGTTCTGCTCGACCGTTTTTCGCGTATCGATGACGAGACGCATGCTCACGCCACCGCTTGCCACAGGTACCATCCGACCTTGAACCCGTCGAAGCCGGGAATGGGGAGGATGTTGAAGATGAACAGGAACAGGTTGATGCGTGCGGTGAATGCGAGGAACAACCGCTTGCGTGCCGTGAGGTGCCTGACGCGTCGCGCGTCGCGCAAGTACAGCGTGCACCCGCCCCAGAACGCAAGATGCACAAGCGGCCCGGCGATCGCGATCGCGGCACCAACGAGCGGTGCGACGCCCGAGGAGAAGCTCACGTACGCCGGGACGAAGAACAGGAACGGGAACCCGACGACCTTCAGGCCGATCACGACCAATTGCAGCACGCACAGCGAGCTGAAGAACCCGCCCGTCGCGACATCGCTGACGCTGCACGCGGCATGGAACGTCGCGGCCTGGCCAAAGGACATCGCGGTGAACTTGTGCCCGAGCTCGTGCAGCAGGATCCCTGGCGCGATGAGCGCGCACGCCCACCAGAAATCATCCCACCGCGCGTGTTGCACGTGCCGGTGATGGCGTACGATGGCGTCCGGATCGCGTGGTGGCGCACGCATGCTGCCTTGGAAGAGGAAGCCGATGATCCCTACCATCAGGATCATGTCCACGAGTTCGACGATCGACAGGAGCATCTCTTCGCGTAGGTCGGACCCGTTTATAAGTATTACATCGGGGGTATCGGCGTCGTATGTGCTTTTTGAAAGAAATAACGGTCCTATGAACCTTTACCTATCAAAAATAGTATGATGGAACGATCCGTGGGGAGAGAATATGCTTATACGCCAGCATCCGCTTGACCTGTGGTGGTCTCCGCAACCTTTAAGTGGGAGCGGTTGCCGCGCCAAGGATATACGACGTCCCGTACGGAGGGGCGTGCAGGTGGAACGAATGGCAGAAGATGATCAGGTGGCCCCTGAGACGACGACGAGCGCACCCGCGCCCGCGCCGGCTGTGAAGGCCGCACCCAAGAAGCCCAAGCGCCGCCGCAAGGTCCAAAAGACCGCGCGAGTGGCGACTCCCGCACCGAAAGCACCCGCGCGCGCCAAAGGCGCAGGCGGTGGCGTACCTAAGACCGTCATCTACAGCATCCTCATCGTGCTTGTTGTGGTGACGAGTTTCGTGGTCGGCTACTTCGCTGGCACCGCGGGTTTGTTCGCCTCCGATGGAGGCTCCGGCACCGCGACCGGTACGGTGGACATCATCGAATATTCCGACTTCCAATGCCCCTTCTGCTCGCGCGCCGTCCCGACGGTCGAGCAGATCAAGAGCACGTATGGCGACAAGGTCAGCATCACGTACAAGCACTTCCCGCTTGAGAGCATCCACCCGGATGCCCTCAACGCCGCGATCGCTGCCGAGTGCGTGCGCAAGCTTGACGGCGAAGAGGCGTTCTGGACGTACCACGACACGCTCTTCGCGAACCAGGGCGCGCTCGATACCGCGAGCCTCAAGCGTTACGCCCAGACACAGGGCGTGAGTGGCTTCGACAGCTGCTTTGACAACAAAGAGACCGAAGCGACGATCCGTGAACACATGGCGGAAGGAGCCGCACGAGGCGTACGCGGTACGCCGAGCTTCTGGATCGGCGATGAGCTCGTGGTCGGCGCACTGCCCTTCGAGCAGTTCAAGGCGGTCATCGACCGCAAGCTCTCCGGAGCGGCCGCACCCGCGCCGGCGGCTCCTGCCGCGCCGGCAGCTCCTGCGGCCCCAGCGGCCCGCGTGGATGTCGCGACCGGCAAGAACGTGCTTGGTGACGCGGACGCTCCCGTGACGATCGTGGAGTTCAGCGACTTCCAGTGCCCGTACTGCCAGCGGTTCTATACGCAGACCGAGCAGCAGATCGTCGATGCGTACGTGACGACAGGCAAGGCGCGCATCGCGTACCGCCACTTCCCGTTGAGCTTCCACCAGAACGCGCAGATCTCGGCCGAAGCCGCCGAATGCGCGGCTGACCAAGGCAAGTTCTGGGAGATGCACGACCTCCTGTTCACGCGCGGACAGGGTGACGGCACCGGCCTCGACAGCGCGAGCCTCAAGGCATACGCGAAGGAGCTCGGCCTGAACACGGCCACCTTCAACACCTGCCTTGATTCGGGCGCGAAGACGGCGATGGTCCAGGCGGACTTCGCAGCCGGCCAAGCGGCCGGTGTCTCCGGCACGCCGGCGTTCTTCATCAACGGCCGATCGCTTGTCGGCGCGCAGCCCTTGAGCGCGTTCCAGGCAGCGATCGATGCTGAACTCGCAGACTGAACGCGGTTTCAGGAAGGTCCTTCTCTTTTTTTCTTCTCTTCTTTCTCACCTGGGTTCTCGCGGCCAGTCTAGTGCGTGTTGCCGACCGGGACGTGCGGTTCCAGTTGCGCGCACAGCCGCAACGCCGCATAGCCCACTCGCGCGACCGCCCTGATCATGCCGATCCCGTGCACGCTCGCGAGCAGGTCCACCCCCTGCGCGAGATCGGGTGCGAGCCGCGCAAGCGCAGCCTCATCGAGCGTGCGTTCCACAAACGCTGCGGATACCGCCTCATGATGCGGTCCGTACCGTGGAAGCATCAAGAAGGTCGCCGGCTCGTCGCGCCAACGCTCCTGCGTCGCATCCGCAAGGCACGCGTACACGTACAGCATCCCGAGCGTTGCGCCGCTCGAACGCGTAGCCAGCACCGCATCAGGCCCGATGCTGCGCGTGATGACCGCGCGCTCAGGCGGTGTCCACCACTCCTTGCCGAGCGTAACCATCGGTCGGCAGAAGAACTCCTCGAACGTGGGGTCGTGCGACGCTAGCTTCGCTCGCGCATCCGCGATCGCCGATACAGGATGATGGAGGAACTCCTCTTACCAGTAGTTGGCGATGCGAGCCGGCACGCGCGGAACGTACGCGATGGCGAAGTCCACGCGCACGGGAACGCTGGCCTGTGCTATATCCCTATGGGTCCCCACCCTCAGCAGTTAAATACGGCCTTCGCGTGGCGGCACTCATATGCGTTCGCTCGCTCTCCTCGCGTTGCTGCTACTGGTGCTCGCGTGCGCACCACAGTACCCGATCACGGCACCAGCCACGCCAAGCGTGCCCTCGGAGGATCCTTGGCACCCGACACGTCCGGACATCCCGCGGTCGAATCCGCAAGACGAGCCCGACGAGGAGACCCCAACGGCCCCCGATCCCAGGACCCCGAACACCACACGACCGGTGTTCCTCAACGGTAGCGCGGCATCACCGCGCACCGAACTCGACGTCCCGTTAGGAGACACGATCGGCGAGCACCATCCGCGCATCACCGCAACCGAGTTCCCGCTCCTACGCCATCGCTCGATCATTGTCGGCGGCGGGACCACGGCAGGCTACGAGGAGGAGCTCCGGTTCGATTTCAAGGAGAACACGACCGGTCGTGTGATCTTCGGCAAGGACGACCAGGACACGATCGGCACATTCCTCCACTTCCAGCAGGAGAAGCCCATCCTCGAATACCGTCTGCGCCTGCGCGCAGGCACGTTCAGCGAGCTGCGCGGACGGGAGATCCAGGTGCTTGGCCATACGTATCTCATCGCGGAAGCGACCAATCGCACCGTCCAGCTCTTCGGTGTGGACGTCGCGAGCAACCTCGGTTTCACGAACGGCTCGCGACTGGTCGTGAACTCGACTGCGCAGACCGACACGGTAGCCCACGTCACCCCATACGAGATCTCCTACACCCTCTTTGCCGACGACTCTGGTGAAGACGGGATCCTCCTCTCTCCCGGCGAGCGCCTCAGCGGCAAGGTGCCGCGCACGCGTCTCGCAAGCCGCATCCTGGACATCGCATACGAAGGGGCACCGCTGTCCGAGAGTGCGACCCTCGAGATCGACCGCACCAGCTACGGCTACCGCCTCATCGCGGACACGCTGGGCGGCACGATCACGATACCGCTTGTCGAAGAGGATGCGGGCACGCTCGTGTTCGGCCGTCTCGATGAACGATTGCACCTCACGCCCTGCCCGTACGGCTCGTACTGCATCGCACCGGATGACTCGATCCTGCTCACGAGCCCGCGCGGGCGCTCGTACCTCATCACGTACGGGTCCGCAAAGAACTCCTCGAAGGACCTCACCATCCGTGACGGGCAGAACCGGTACATCTACGATTTCTATGGCGAACCCGGCCAGAACGCGTTCGCGGACATCGTGCTTGATGGGTACCCGTTTCGCGCGCGCATCGGACCGCGCATCAACGGCACAGACGACCATAACATCTCCATCGAGCAGGGGTTCGTGCAAGGCCGCGTGGAGCTCGCACTGCGCACCGGCGCGGTCGTGCGCATCGGCGACCTCAACGGCACGCGCCTGCCGATCGAATTGCGTGTGCCTCGACGCGCCGGGACCGATGGCCGCGAGGAACGGATCGGCATCAATCTCACGCTCTCCGACGGCGATGGCCGTGTCATTGTCAGCGGGAACCTCACCTTTGTCGAAGATGAGGATGATGACCTTGTGGGCGTGAGCCAATACGGTGTCGGCATCCTGCTCGACCGTGACGGGGATGACCTCCCGCCCGCGACAGGCCGGGAAGCGAAGCTGCTCGTGCCCGCAAGCACCACGTACGGTATTGTCGCGCTCGAGGGTTGAATACCTCGCTCTCTCCCACGGACACGTTTATAAGCGCCCCGACGCTCCCTCGCCATCACGTATGGTGCAGACGCTCACGGAAGGGACCACCCACTTCACGACTGACAGCGCCACGAAGATCTCGGCGGATATGCCGGTGTTCTACAATCCGGTGATGAAGCGCAACCGCGACCTCACGCTCGCCATGCTCGCCGCGATGCCCACGTGGATGCGTGCGCCGCTGCGGATAGCGCTGCCGCTTGAAGCGAGCGGGATACGCGCCGCGCGCATCCTCAACGAGCTCGTGCGGCCAGGGGTGCTTGTCCCCGCGAGCATCGCGGTCAACGACCGCAGCGCGAGCGCGATCGAGTTCGCGCGCGAGAATTGCGAACGCAACCGCGGGGACTATCCGGCGGACCGGATCGCGTGCAGCGGTATGGATGCGAATGCGTTCCTGCGCGCCCTGGGCGGCGCGGAATATGTCGATATCGATCCGTTCGGCACACCGAACCCGTTTCTTGACGCGGCCGTCCAGGCGGTGACGCGCGGCGGTATCCTCGCGGTGACCGCGACCGACACGAGCGCGCTCGCCGGAACGTATCCACGCGCTACCGCACGCAAGTACTGGGCAGCGCCCAGCCGCACGTGGGGGATGCACGAGTGGGGGTTGCGCATCCTGATCCGCAAGATCCAGCTCATCGCTGCGCAGCACGATCGCGTGCTCACGCCGGTCCTCTCGCTTGCGACCGACCACTACTACCGCATCTTTTTTCGCAACGATGGCTCGAGCGCCACGCGCATCTCCGCGATGCTCGCATCCCACGGCCTCGTGCGGGTGGATGCCGCGACGCTCGCGGTGCTCACGACCACCGAGACCGCAGGTGCGGCAGGTCCGCTGTGGTTGGGCCCATTGCACGATCTCGAGGTCGTCCGTACGATGCGTGGTGCGCTCTCACGCCTCGATCCGGCAGTGTTCGCCGACCTCACCAAGCTCCTCGCGATCGTCGAGGATGAGGCTCGTGTGGGCGCGCTCGGGTTCATCGACCTGCACGAGCTATCCTCCACGTTGGGCGTGCAGTGCCCCAGACGCGACGCGGTGCTTGAGCGTCTCGGCGAGCGCGCCGGCCGTACACATTTGTGCGGGAGCGGTATCGTCACGCACGCGCCGATAGGGGAGGTCACCGCTGTGGTGCGTGAGATCGCGATGCAGAGAGAACCCGTCTAGTGCTCACGGGCGCATACCGGCGTTCTCTGCCGGTTTCTGTTGCGCGCTGTATTTCATGAGCGTGTCGCGTATCTGCTCCGCTTCCTGGATGCCCACTCCAGGAAGTGTTCCTTCGTTCTGCGTCCGGATATCCGCAACGGAAATCCCGGCCGTCTGGATGCTGACCGTGGAGAATCCGCATACTCGCGCGACGATGCCGCGTTGTATCTCGACGTTCTGAATGCGGCTGTATGGGATGCTGCTGTATTTTTTCAGGATGATGCCGCGCTCGATTCGGAGGGAATCCGCGGCCCACTCGTACATCCATCGCGCATACGCCATCCGCGCATATACCTCTGCGATGAGAAACGGCGTGACGATGTAGAATGCTGCGAGCGCGAAGAACGTGCCCCAGTGGATGATCATCGTGCCCGTGCCGCTCGTTGACAATATCGTGAACGAGACGATGGGGAGCGCCCAGACGCTGAAGAACACCATCAAGAACACGCACAGGAAAAACGCACGGACGCGGAATGCCCAACGCACCCCCGGGTGGAGATTGTTCTTCATATCTCATCCTTGCGGGGAACCGCACGCGCCGCGGTGCGCGACCGTCGTGCCGGCCCTGACCGCCTTGCAGGTGTTGTCGTACGTGACACCATCCATGCCGCAGACGGGGAAATAGGATTCATCGCACGCAAGACCTGGTCCGATGGTCGCCGCACCGACGAGATCGCGCTGCACTGACGGGTCTGGCGCATCCGCGTTCACGATGCGGTCCTGGAACTGGCCGCTCCAGACCACGAGCAGGAAGATGAGCGCGATCGCGACGCTGCCCGCGATGGGCAGGAGCATAAGCTTGACCGCGGTTCTCATAGGATCGTTTCCGGAACGGACGGTATATAAGCGTTTCCGAGGAGTGCTTGGAAGGGTGAGATCGTCCCAGGTACCTTTTCTCTAACAGGGAGGGAGCGGTTCGGCCGTGTACAATGGCGTATCCGCGCACACGTACGGCGCGCTCGGGCTGCCGACGATACCGACGATCGAAGCCTTCGCTTGCGGACCCGCGGCGAACGGGATGCCGATGCGCAGATCCTCGCCCGGCCCGACAGCGGAGTTCTTGACCGTGAGCGCGCTCTCCACGCCGCTATCGAGGACAACGACCTTGATGCCTGCGATCGGCTGGCTCTCGGGCAGATTCGTGAGCACGAGATCGATCTGCCGGTCGCGTGCGCAGAACTGCTCGATACGCACCGTGATCCCCTTGCAGGCGTCGTTCGACCCCAAGTCGATGCTCAGGTTCATGATCATCCCGCCCAACGCGACGGCGAACGCCATCAACAGCACGGTCGCGATGAGCGGCGACATGCCACGACGGCCAACTCGCCTGCTTCTCACCTCTCGACGCATACCGACGGCCACGCCGTAGGAAATTTATAAAGGTTGTCCTCCTTGCCGCCCGACGGAACCCATTTAAGCCGGCAAGCATCCCCTCAGGCACTATGCCTGTGACCCGCACCCGTCTCCTCGTCTTGGCGTTCGCGATCCTCGCGCTGCTTCTGCTTGCGCGGGAAACTGCCGCATACTCAGGATTCCCGAATACGCACTACCCGGGGAACCAGTACGGCATCGGCAGCACGTACTACACCGGCCCTTGGGGTGAGCGGATGGTGTATGGCGGGTATGGGTACTTCCCTAACCCCTACGGATACCGCCCGTACGGGTACCGCACGTACGGATCGTTCTACACGCCGCAGGACCTGCGCTATGGCCGCGCGTCACCCGCGCACTGGTGAACGTCAGCATGGAACTCCTCTACGATCAGGCAATCATCGAGTACAGCGTCCCGCTGCGCATCACGTTCGATCCGTTCACGGGAAAGCTTGTGGAGCGCGACGCGCGTGAGCATCAGATGCGTGACGATCACGACTGCCTCAACGAACCATCCTCCTGCCCTGTGAGTGCCACGCGTGACCTGTACGCCCGCATGCGCTGGCAACGGTTCCAATCGAGAGGGGAACCGGGAGCGATCTACTTCTTCTCGGCCCTCGAGCACGCCCGTCGTGTCAAGGCGCTCCTCGCACCGGAGTGGTATGAGGTGATCGTGGAGGATCGCGACGGCGCGTCGTGCCGTTGCAACGGCCTCATCTACCACGACCGCCACAGGATCCGCGTGCCGCTGCTCGATCTCGCGCGGGCCGACGCGCAGCTGCAGGACTCCACCCTTGAGCTACTCCTGCCGCGCGTGCGACCATGAGCATCGACGACGAATGGCCGTCGTTATGGGATCTCCCGTTACCCGACGATGCGCCGGCCATCCCGACGCTCGACCGGATCGCGCGACCATCCATCACACGAGCGGGAGACGCCACCAGGCTCTCCTACGCGCCGATCCCAGACGCCGGATCATGGCTCGCGACCGTCCGCGATGGTCTTGTCGATATCTCTTGCGTCACGATCCAGGCGGACGGTTCCCGTACGCGCTATCATGCGTTCTTCGGCCCGCGCGCGCTGGGCCTCGATCCCGAGGCACGTATCTCGTCGGTGACGATGCAGCACCACGTGATGCCGGCACGCATCACGATCGATGTCCGATAAGAAGATCCCGCTCCACATCGTGCAGCGTGCCGGGGATGATGATCGCGTGCGGCACGCGGCCGAAATCGACCGTCTTCATTTCGCTCAACGTCCCTGCGCGAATGAGCTGGTCCGGCCATCCTAGGCGCGCGACACCGACGACGAGCAGGTCGGGCGAGATGAGCTTCGCGCCAGGTTCGCGCGCTTGCGCGCGCTCGAGCAGCTCGAGTCCCTCACGGATCGTCATGAACCGATCGCGATCCGCCTTGATATCCAAGAGGCACAACGTGTGCAGGCCGCGCGCACAATTCTCCGCGATGCGTGGCAGGAAGCTCGTCGGCTCGAATCCCGGTTCCCAGTACGGCAACGAGACCGTGTGTCCGAACCGGTACAGCTCAAGACCGGTCGCTCCAACAGCCGTGAGCACCGACGCGTTGTGCGCAACGCGCACCTCGACGCCCGCGTCACGGGCGCGCAGGAGCAGGTCCGCGTGCGTGGTCGCGCCGAACGGATCGCCGACAACCAAGAGCGCGACGTCGCCCGTCTTCGCCTCATCGAGCAAGCGGCCGATACCTGACTCGACATCCTCGCGTGCGAGCACCGCGACCGGTCGTCCTAGGTCCTCCTCGAGTTCGGCGTGCGAGCAGCGCAGGAGGCTCGTGTACCCCTCGAGGTAGACGTGATCCGCGCGCTCTATCGCTGCGCGGGCGCGCAGACTGAGGTCCTGCGCGTCGCACAATCCTGTCCCGATGAGCCAAAGCATAGCGGTCGGTAGGTCGTGAGCGGCTTAAAAGGGTTCCGTCGTAGGCCCGACACCCGGATGTTTTTTAAATCCCTGACGTCACTGTCCCGTCGATGCGTCGCCTCACAGCGCTCCTGGTCGTTCTCCTCATCCTGTTCGTTCCCGTGATAGAAGCGAAGACCCGCCCAGGCACCGCCGTGACCGCTCCGACATACACGAATCCGTACTTGCGCACGCCCAACTACACGCTGAACATCAGCAAGATCCCTTATGATCAGATCAATCCGGCCAAGGTCACTGCGGCGCAACTGTACGCGTATGATACGGTCCTGCCCGGGCCTGCGCCGGTACGCCTGGATCCGCGCACGTGCGAAGGGCAGATAGCGACGTGCTACCAGATCGTCGCGCACAACTACACGCGCACGATCACGTACGGAGCGAACCGGACGAACGTCGGGAGCTACACGTTCCCGTTCCGTCGCGTGCGTTTCCTCACCTGCGTCGGCGACGACCAGAAGTGCGTCGAGCAAGCGCGCGGGTGCTTCTGCCCCGATGTCGTGCCGTTAGAGCCGATCGAATTCCTCGGGACGGACAAGTGCGATGATACGCAGCACCAGTGCGAAGTGGTCCCGGGATTCGTGACGCTGTGCACAGGGAACATCACCTCGTGCCGTGAACGGTACGGCAATTGCGGCTGCGGCCGCTACGCGACCTGCAACGTGATGGACCTGCACTCCTGCCACACGAATCTCGAGGATATCACCGGGTGCCGGTCCGCGCTCCCTGACTGCCTCAAGAAGTATGAATCGTGCGCGTGCGGCAGCACCGCGTTCAGCGAGTACACCCCCTCTTGCGGCGAGGCACGGCATCGCTGCAGCCTCGGGTTCGTGAACGTCACGTGCGAGGGATCGTTCAAGGCGTGCGCGCTCCAATACGATCGTTGCTCGTGCGGAGGGGTATGAAATGGTCATATTCAATCGTGGTCGCGTGTTGCGTACGCAAGACCTCATCGATCAGCACTTGCGCATCCTAGAGGGGCTTCAATACAAGAGCGGCCTGTTCGCTGCGAGCAAGCCAAGCGTCACGACTGGTTATGATAAGAGTTGGTTACGTGACAATTTCTACGAATGTCTCGCGTTCGAAGCATTGGGGGAATGGAATGTGGTGCACAAGACGATGCGAGCCATCCTCGCCATCTTGGAGAAGCACGAGTATAAGCTCGATCACGCGATTACTCGAAAACCAGAGCACAAGCACGAGTACATCCACGCCCGTTTCCATCCTGACACGTTCGATGAGTTCTGGGAGGAGTGGGGAAATAAGCAGAATGATGCTGCTGGTGCGCTACTCTTCCTGTTTGGCAGTCTTGAACGTCGAGGAAAATCCGCAATCATCGATGATCGCGATCGTAGGCTCGTGCAAAAACTGGTCGATTATGTGTGTTCTCTGCGTTATTTTGAGGATCCCGACAGCGGCGTCTGGGAAGAGAATGAGGAGATCCATGCGAGCTCTATCGGGGCCTGTGTCGCAGGACTCAAGAGCATTAGAGACGTTCCTCACATACGGGTTCCGGACGAGTCAATCGCTGAGGGCGAGGCCGCGTTACGTCGGATTCTACCACGAGAGAGCGCCGGAAAATTCGTCGATCTCGCATTGTTGTCCCTCATCTGGCCATATGACGTCGTAACGCCGCAGGAACGTGCCCAGATTATCGAGAACGTCGAGTACCATCTCTTACGCGACAAAGGAGTCATCCGCTACAAGAATGACCACTACTACAACAAGAATCCCGACGGGTTTTCAGAGGAGGCAGAATGGTGCTTCGGTTTGTCGTGGCTAGCGATCATCCACGAACGTATTGGTGATGGTGAGAAAGCGATGGAGTACGTTCGCCGTATGATTGCCACTGTCGATGAGCAAGGACACGTGCCGGAACTGTATTTCAGCCACACTTCGATACCTAATGAGAACAGCCCTTTGGGTTGGGCAGAATCGCTATTCATCGTCGCGCTGTATGCGCTCAATCGAAAAACGATCGAGGTGTCCAATTGAGTGCCGATACCGTCACGAGCGTCAAGGCGATCATCGCGAACGACGCGGGCGAAGTGCTGCTTTTGAAGCGTGCGCACGACGACCCGCACCGGCCTGGCGAGTGGGAGGTCCCTGGCGGTCGGCTATCGTCGGGCGAGACGGAACCCGACGGCCTGCGCCGCCAGGTGCGCGAGGAGACCGATCTGCGCATCGAGATCGGCGCGCGTCTGCTCGAGCGCACCTACGAGCGCGATGACGGGCAGTGGGTACGCATGGTCACGTTCGCGTGCCGGCTCGTCGGCCCGCCCAACGTGACGCTCACGCCAGAGCATTGCGGGCACCAATGGGCGACGGTCGAAGAAGCGCGTCGCATCACGCAGAGCTTCGGCGCGGAGTTGGATGCGTACGGGAAACGGTGACGCGCGTCACCGCGTCACGCGATAGCCCGCGACCGTCTCGGCGAGCTCGCCCGCCTTCTTGTGTGTCAGGAAGTGCTGTCGTACGGGTTCGAGCAGCGCATTGACTGCTTTCGCGACAGCCCCTTTCAGGTCCATCGGGTGGATCTTCCCTTCGACGAACGCGGCCTCGAGATCGCTGTAGGAATCGAACGTGATGTCGCCGCCGTACTTCTCGGGTCGCGTGATGGTGAGCGACTCCGTTTTCTCGAAGATGATGTGTCGGCAGTACTCGAGGATCGGGTTCTCTTCGGATTTCCCCGCCGGGCAGTACGCCCCTTTCAGCTTGCGCTCAACTTCTTCGGCCGTGTCGTCCATGAAGATCGCGCTGTCCGGCTTGGACTTGCTCATCTTCATCGCCGCCGCGCGCGCGACAGCATCAGTGATCCCTTTGGGCGGCTCGAGCAACCCGAGGATCATATGGTGCGAGACGACGATCGGCTTCGCATATCCGAGCTTCTCGGCGACCTCGCGCGCGAGGACGTTCACCTTGCGCTGGTCCATCCCGAGCTGGCAGATGTCCACGCCGAGGTGGAAGATGTCTGCGCACTGCATGAGCGGATAGAGGATCTGCGCCGCGCTCAGGCTCTCCTCGTCACCGCGGCCCATGATCTGCGAGCAGCGCTTCACGCGATCGAGCGAGTTGAGCGTGCCGATCTTCAGGACTGTTTGCCAGTAGTCCGGTTCCTTGACGAGCTCGGAGGCCCATACGAATTCCACGCCGTCGGTGTCGAGACCGCACCCGCGCCACACCTCGATGAAGTACTTGCCGGTCGTCTGGATCTTTTCGAGGTCGCCATCGAGCTTGCCGTTCGCCTGCGCGTGCCAGTCCGCGACGAGGATCTTCACCTTGCAGCCCGCCTTGAGGAGCTTGCCGACATTGATCGCGTACCCGAGGCCTTGCGCGATATGCATACGGCCTGACGGTTCGAACCCGTTGTATGCGATCGGGTGCGGCTTCTTCCCGAACAGCTCGGTCAGCTCCTGCGGCGTGAGGATCTCCTCGCCGATGCTCGCGACCACTCGTGCCTTCTCCTCAGGTGTCATCGTGCCCGTCCGCGCGGCAGATGTTTATAAAAGTACTCCTGTCGACGACCATTGGCGACGCATAGGTTTAAGTGCGGTTCATACCGGTGCGCGCTCTCGCATGAACGTGATCGACGGCCTCACCTTCGATGATGTCTTGCTCGTGCCCAAGCGCTCGAGCGTCCGCTCGCGCTCGGCGGTCGACACGACCGTCGATCTCGGCCGCGGCGTCCGGCTCTCCTTGCCGATCATCCCCGCGAATATGAAGACTGTCGCGGGATCGGGGATGGCGGACTTGATGGTGGAGCTCGGAGGCCTCGCGCTCCTGCACCGATTCCTGAGCGTTGATGAACAGGTCGCGCTCCTGGTTGAACGCTCCGCGCACGTGGCGCTCGTGGGAGCGAGCGTTGGCGTGTGCGAACGAGAGTACGCGCGCGCAGACCGACTCCTCGCCGCCGGATGCCGCATCCTATGCGTGGATGTCGCGCACGGCGATCACGACCTGTGCGTCGAGATGGTGCGTCACCTGCGCGCCAAGAGCGACGCGCTCATCATCGCCGGCAACGTCGCGACCGCCGAAGGAGCATTACGTCTCGCGCAGGCGGGTGCCGATGTGATCAAGGTCGGCGTCGGCCCCGGCAGCCTCTGCACGCCCCGCATCGAGACCGGCAACGGCGTGCCGCAACTCACCGCGCTCGCGCCGGTGCACGACGCGCGAGCGATCGCGAAACTGGATTTCCGCATCATCGCCGACGGCGGTATCCGCAACGCCGGCGACATCGTCAAGGCGTTGTGCTTCGCCGATGCAGTGATGGTCGGCAATCTCCTCGCCGGAACGGATGAAGCGCCGGGCGAGGTGACGATCGTCGAGGGCCAGCGTATGAAGCGCTATGAAGGATCGAGCACGCACAAGACGAGCCACATCGAAGGTGTCGCGACGCTCGTGCCGGAGAAGGGTTCGGCGCGTCACGTGATCGGCCGTCTCATGGAAGGCGTGCGCTCCGGCTGCAGCTACCAAGGCGCGAACGCCGTGCGGGACCTGCAGGCGGATCCTGTGTTCGTGCGCATCAGCCACGCAGGGTTGACCGAGAGCTACCCGCACCTGATCGTGCGGTGAGTTCTCATCTCTCGGGTGTTCTACCGCTCACCACAAGAGCACGATCGTCGGCAACAGCAAGCAACCCATCGCCTGCGCGCGCGCCGTCTTGAGCGCTGCCGGCAGGAGGCCGACGGCAGTCGCGACCGCGAGCACGCACAGGCCCAACCATCCCGTCCGTATGCCGACGATCGCGGTCACGAGCGCGATCACGCACCAGCACGTCGTTCGGTACGGCAAGCGCGGCAGCCATCGCGCCGCGCTGCGACCCAGGCTGATCGTGAGCAGCGCGCCCGCGCCGGTCGCGACGAGACCGGCGCCAAGCAGCACGATCGTCGTGAACGGCGTGATAGCGCTCAACGAGACGATCGCCGCTGTCGTGCCATTGCGCGCCTTCTCGATACCGATCCATCCAGCGAGCGAGAGGATGAACCCGGCGCTCCCAAGCGACCCTAGGAGGATGAGGAATCCGCGATCGCCAAGCTTGCGTGTGCGGCTCACGAGGGCGCTCGCGAGCGCGCCGGAAATGCCGGGAAACGTGCTCGTGATGATGCCGCCGGCGATGCCCAGCGCGCTTCCCCACGCGGTCTTGCCCGCGTCGATCGGTGTGCGCCGGTCGTCGTTTTGCGGCGGTATCGTCTGGCTCTCGTTGATGCTGTATAGCAGTGTCGCGACACCGAACAGTCCTGAGAGCATCGGGAGCAAGGGATCCTTGAGCGGCAAGCGAAGCACGACGAGACCGAACGCGCCCGAGAGCGCGAGGATCGCTGCCGACCACGCCGGCTTCTCATCCTTCCAGATGCTGAAAACCCCGAACGCGATGAGCACCCACGCGAGCAATGGTCGCGCGACCGTGTAGATGCCCTTGATCGCCCACGCGGCGGGGATGAGGAGCGCGGTCGCGAGCACGCTTCCCGCGATGCCACCGATCACGCACAATTTCACGGCGACGAGCCCGTTGCCGCGCAGGAGATACCGGTGCCCGGGCAGGACGCCCATCGCCTTGTCATCCTCAGGCGCGCCAAGGAAGATGCTCGGCAACGTGTCGAGGAACGTGTGCGCGACGCTCATCGCGACGATGAACACGCACACGGCAAGCAGCGGTAAGCGCAGCGCGAGCGCGGGGGCGAGCGCGACGAGTACCGCCGCCACGAGATTCACGTGGATGCCTGGCGTGAGGCCGGTGACGATGCCGGCGAGGATGCCGGTGATGATGGCGGCGACGAGCCAGCAG
>CAYNGK010000012.1:0-25618 GCA_964396935.1 uncultured Methanosarcinales archaeon
TCGATGGTCATCGGCATCGGGGTGGATTACAGCATCCACCTGCGCAACAAGTTCGAGTACGAGCGCAAGAAAGGGGAGTCGCTCGAGTACGCGGTCGAGGAGACGATGGGCAACACCGGCTACGTCCTCACGACCGTCACGATCACCACCGGTCTCGCGTTCCTCGCGTTCATGCTCGGCGATATGCCGGAGATGGGACGCTTCGGTCTGCTGATGGCGATGGGGGTCACGCTCGCGTTCATCCTGAGCGTCATCGGTCTCCCGGCGCTGTTCATCATCGAGGAGCGCATCATCTACTGGGTCAAGGGCCACGTGCGCTTTGGCGTCGAGCACGAGCTGTCCCTCACCACCGCCACGAGCATCGCGCGCAAGAACGAGCGGGAGCTCACGCGCAAGCGCAAGGAGGCGCGCTGATGTGGATCCGAAAGTTCGGGTATGATCTGGGCAAGCGCCAGGCGCGCCAACCGTGGCTGTTCATCCTATTCGCCATCCTGATGACCATCGCGACAGTCCCCGGCATCCCGATGCTACTCGCGAACGTCGAGCCGAGCCTTGAGAAAGTCCTGCCGCAGGATCTCGCCGAGGTCGCGGTGATGAATGATATGCGCAGCCAGTTCGGCGCGGATATGCTCTACGTGGTGCTCGTCGCGGAGAGTCCGGCGACCGACGTCCTGGATCCCGCAAGCGTGCGGTACGTGACGAGCCTCGCCGGGTCGCTCGCTACCGTCGAGGATGTGCGGCAAGTCATGAGCATCGCGGACGTGGTCGCGCCAAGCGGCATCGTACCGGACCGTGAAGCGATCGTGCGTCTCGCGGCGAGCGATCCGCGCGGCGCGCGCTTCGTCAGCCGCGATCTGCGCACATCCGTGATCCTGGTGCGCGCGGACACGGGCGCGAGTGCCGACACGGTCGGCGAGGTCCTCGACGGTATGCGCAGCACGATCGCGGCGATGGAGAGCGAGAATCCCGGGCTCTCGGTGCGCGTGACGGGCTTTGGCGCGATCGACCAGGCGACGTTCCAGGTCATCATCAATGACTTCCTGCGCATCACCGGCATCAGTTTCGCGCTGATGATCGCGTACCTCCTCATCCACTACCGCGGGAGCATCAAGAAGACCCTCTACAGCATGATCATCATGATCCTCGCGCTCCTGTGGGCGCTTGGAGTGACGGGATACCTCGGCATCGAGCTCAATGTGGTCACGATGGTCGCCGCGGCGATGATCATGGCATTGGGCAGCTCGTACGGCATCAACAGCGTCTACCATTTCTACGACGACTTCCTCCTGCAGTACCCGCGCGAGGAGGCGATCGCGAAATTCCAGGAGTTCCTCATCGTCGGGCTCTCTGGCTCGGCGCTTGCGGAAGTGGGCGGGTTCCTCGCGCTCCTGTTTGGCATCATGCCTAGTATGCGCAGTCTCGGCATCATCCTCGCCATCGGCATCCTGTTCGCGCTCGTCGTGAGCGTGGTGGTCCTGCCGGCGATGTTCTACATCATGGAAAAAGACGGAGGGAAACGCAATGGAAGGAAAGCGTAAAGAGAGAGCATTCCGCGTCATCGTCGGGATTATGGTCTTCACGACCGGACTGCTCGGCTACATCCATCACCCGTACTGGCTGTTCGGGACGATGTTCATCGGCTTGAACCTCGCGCAGTCGGGCATCACCAGGTTCTGCCCCCTCGAGAAGATCCTGGATAGACTCTGACCGGAAAGGAGAAAAACGGTATGACACCGGGTGACTGGCGATGATCGACTTCGCGTGCAAACGGCTTGACGTGCGTGAAGTCATCAAGTGCGGCCTTGGCCTGACGCGCGCGGACCTGCGCGTGCTCGAGTGCCAGACCGCGTCGCGCGTATGGCGCACCACCGCCGAGATAGCGGCGCTCGCCGCGCTCGACCAGAGTACGGTGCAGCGTTCCGTCAAGCGATTGCTCGAGAAAGGGGCGCTCGAGCGCCGCCAGCAGAACCTCGACGGTGGGGGGTACGAGTACTCGTACCGTATCGGGGATCGCGGCGAGTTACGCGCGCGCATCATCGCGACGATCAAGGACTGGACCGGCCGCGTCGAGGGCGAGCTCGATCGCTGGTGCGGTGCGCAAACAGGGAAGCGATAAACGCCATATGCCGCTCTCGTCAAAGAGACACGCCAAGACGGAAAATGAGGAGTGCGTGATGGGATATCCCTCCGCAACCCTCTTAAAGCGCCGCGTTCCCGCCCTGACCTATGCATCCGGAGGCGCGCCAGGCGTTCGTCGAATTGTACGGGAAGGAACCGACGTACGACTTGCGGGTGCGCTATCACGCGGGCTTCAAGGGGTACAACGCGAACGTGCGCAAATCCGGCGGCACCGTAGAGTTCGCGCTCTCGCGATCGTTCGAGGAGGTAGAGCCCGAGGTGCGTATCGGCGTGATGCAGCTCCTGTTCAATCGGCTCAACAAGACGAGGGTGCGCAGCCCGCATATCGATTTCTACAACACGTTCCTGAAAAAGATGAGCGAGTACGCACCCGTCATCCACACGGACCCGGTGCTCGAGGCGTCGTTCCACCGCGTGAACGAGCGCTACCTCGACGGGCTCATGACCCGGCCGAACCTCGTGTGGGGGCGCGACAGCGTGCAACTCCTTGGCACGTACACGTACGCGACCGACACGATCATGATCAGCCGCGCGCTCGCGCACGCGCCGCAAGAGGTGCTCGACAGCGTGATGCACCACGAGCTATTGCACAAGAAGCACAAGTTCAACTGCACGAGCGGGCGCACGCACAGCCACACGAAGGCGTTCCGCGACGAGGAAGCGACGTTCGAGCCGAAGGATATCGAGGCGAGGTTGCACCGGTGGTTACGATCGTACCGTCGGGAGCGGACCTACCGCCCGCAGCAGTCGCGCACGGATCGACGACAGAACGAACCCACGATCATCCAGCGCGTGCTGGACTGGTTCTGAAAAAAACATTGCGCTCAACGAAAACGCCATCTCCTAGCGCATCAGCAAGCGGTTGAAGGGAAGGGCGCGCCCGGGAGGTTGTCCGACGGACGTTTGGGGGTTGTGAAGAAGAAGTTACCTTCTCCGTTCATCCCCCCGGGACGCGCAGTGCGTGAAGGAGTTATCCACCCACCATTCACCCACCGATGCGCAGACGGACGCCGGGGAGATATAAAGCTTCCGTTCCCACACACGCGAGAAAAAAACGAAAATATCCGTATTTTCCGACGACAAAAAACGAAGTCGCGCGCGAAGAGCGCGGATTTCGCGCACAGGTTTTAGGCAACGCCTCGTCGTGAGCGATCTCCCCGCCAGTTTTATAAGCGAATCGCGCGCTTCCGCGCATCGATATGGAGCATGTGAGCACCTGCACGAGCGCCGACGCCGCGATCGCACACGCGCAGACGGCACCCGAACCGAGCACGGACCCGGTCGGGATCCTCGAATCGCTCACGCGCATCAACGACACGCCGCATGCGCGGGCGCTCCTGCGCACCGCGAACATCGCCGCGACCAAACGGCAGATCAGCGCATCGGTCACATCGGACGCGCACCTCACGCACGCGATCACCGCCATCGAGGAGCTCGACAAGCTCATCAACACCGCAGCGAAACGCGTGCGCGTCTGGTGCGCACTCTACGACCCGGAGCTTGAGCACAGCATCTCCGACCACGCGGCGTTCATCGCCGCGCTGCTTGAGCGCCACACGAGAGCTCCCGACACGATGGGCGGCGATACGGACCAGCGCGACCTCGATCTCCTGCTTGCGCACACGGCGGCAGTGCACGGCCTCATCGCGCATCGCGCGACACTCGCCATCGGCGTCGATACGGCGATGGAGCGCATCGCGCCGAACCTGCGCGCGGTCGCGGGCTCGATGATCGGCGCGAAACTCCTCGCGATGGCAGGATCGCTCGATCGCCTCGCGATCCTCCCCGCAGGCACCATCCAGCTCCTTGGCGCCGAGACGGCGCTCTTTCGCCACCTGCGCAACCGCGCGGCGCGACCGCCTAAGCACGGCGTGATCTTCAACCACCAACTCATCCAGCAAGCGCGCCAGGACGACCGTGGCCGCGTCGCCCGATCGCTCGCAAGCGAGATAGCGATCGCCGCGCGCGTGGACCGATTCAAGGGCGCGTTCGTCGGTGACGAGCTCGCGCGCAAGGCGCAAGCCCGCGCGGATGCGGTGCGTGCAGCGCACCGGCCACGGCGGCAGCCCGCGCAGATATATGATGATCGCGCACCGGCACGCTCGCACGGCGCGAACCGCGGCGGGCAGCGCGGAAACCAACGGGGAGGCCGCCGATGACTGACCTGCTCCCCAACACGCGCGTGACGAATGAGCGGTTCCCGCGCATCCTCACGCGCAATCTCACACCCGGCGTCACGTTCTTCGACAAGGAACGCACGACCGTGATGGAAGGCGCGGAGTGGCGCGAGCTCGATCCCAAACGCAGCAAGCTCGCCGCAGCGCTCGCGCGCGGCTGTCAGCAGTTCGGGATCAAGGAAGGAAGCGTCGTGCTGTACCTGGGCGCGTCGCACGGCTACACACCGAGCTTCGTCAGCGACATGGTCGGCCCCAAAGGATTCGTCCAGTGCGTTGAGATCGCGCCGGTGGTGGCGCGCGACCTCGTATTCGTGAGTGAGGCGCGCGAGAACATGGTGCCGATCCTCGCAAGCGCGTCATTCCCCAACGTGTACGCGCATCGGGTGCTCGCCGCCGACGTGGTGTTCCAGGACATCGCACAGCGTGACCAGCTCGATATCTTCCTGCGCAATTGCCGCGCGTTCCTGAAAGTCGGCGGTATGGGTCTCTTGGCGCTCAAGGCGCGTTCTATCGACGTGACGCGCAATCCGGGCGATATCTTCAAGGACATCAAGCGCGAGCTCGAGCGGACGCCGGGCTTCGCGATCGTCGACTATCGTGAGCTCGCGCCATTCGAGCGCGACCACGCGTTCTTCGCGGTGAAACGCAGAGCGTGACGACGTATGGCGACCGCGCTCGATGAGGTGCTCTTGGAGCACGCGCTGCGCAACGCGCCACGGTCGATGAGTTCCGCGCTGTGCCCGGTGTTCGCGAAGAAGTACTACGATGTGGATCTCGTCGCGGGGATCCTCCGACGGCACGAACGCACCGCACCACCGAGCTCCTTGCTGGTGCGTTCCGCACGAGAGCTTGGCGCGCACAAGGAGTTCCTGCGTGCTGTCGGCTTGGCGCACTACGCGCGCGCGATGCGCGCGGCCGCTGATTTCCCATCGCTCTGGTGCGGCCGCTCGAGCCGCAACATGCTCCTCTCATTGCTCACGCACGGGTACCCGTCGGCGTGTGCCGCACGCAACGAGACGCATGATCACACGTACATCACGATGCCGTTCGTCGCACCCGACCATACTGGCGTGCTGCTTCTGGATCCGACAGCCGCGCAGACGAACGGCGGCTGGCCGCTCGTGACGATCGAGGAGCGGGAAGGCGCGGTCTGGGAGTACCGCACGCCCGGATGGGCGGATGGCGCGGACCTGTATCCGCAACGCATCCTGGATCTCGCGAAATGCCGGCAGCTGCTCACGATGTACCGCATCAGCGATGAGCGGGTGATGCAATTGGGCAATGGCGAGCAGCGCTCGGCACAGGAATTCCACGAGGCTGCGTTCGCGAATCCGATCCCGGTCAGCATCCCGTCGGGTATCAGCGAAATCCTTAAGAACTTCCTGACGCAGCTCAGGAGCGGATGGTCCTGATACCCGAGGCGGCGACACCGTTCGAGTACGTCCTTCTCGTGCTCTCCGTCACGCTCACGACCCTCATCCTCCTGACGATCGGTGGCGTGGGAAAATGGTTCTTCGGCCGTCACAAGCGGATACCGACCTTCCGCAAGAAGTTCTGGTTCTTCCCAGTCTTCATCGTCGGCATCTTCGCGATGGGCGCGCTCTCCGCGCTCGCGCAGCAAGCGATGTACGCATACCTGAAGCAGAACGTGGCGACGAGCATCTCCGGTTTCGCGGTCGCTGCTCTTGTCGCGTGGTTCCTGTACGACTGGACGATCTGGAGAAGCGGGCGGTAACTACCGTACCCGTCGGCAGAACGTCAAAAACGCCGTGTGCCCGATGCCGTCGGAATCCGGCCTGACCGCGTCGCCGCGGATCTTCCACGGCCGCTCGATCACCTCGATCGTGCGCTCGTGCGATATGGATTTGGGCAAGGCGTTCACGAAGTGCTGCGCTTGGATGATCGATGGCGTGTACGCGACGATATACCCGCCGATCGTGGCGGTCTTGAGCGCGCTCGCGTACGCGCGCCACGGCTCGGGCAGGTCAAGAAGCACGAGGTCCGCCTCGTGCGCGGGGACGACGTTCTCGTCGTAGAAGTCCGCGTGCGTGATGGTCGCGTTCGAAAGACCGAGCTTCGCGAGGTTCTCGCGCACGAGCGAGACCGACTCCTGCTCGATCTCGTAGCTGTGCACGTGCTTGACGAGCGCGGCGAACAGGACGGTGCTGCCGCCACTGCCCGCGCCGCTCTCGACCACGATCGAGTCTTTCGTCAGTCCGCAGTGGCCGGCGATGGCGCCGACATCCTTGCGCGTGATGATCTGCGCCTTGCGCTTGATGCTCTTCGCGCGGTCCGCGAACTGCGCGGGGAGGATGAGGAATTCCGTGCCGTTGATCGTGAGCGCGCCTGGCACGAGCTGGCTTTTGTGGATCGTGCCGTACTGGCAGTGGAAGTCGCGGTCCGCGTTCGGGAGGTCCCACTGGTCGTGGTCCGCGAGCGTGCGTTCAACCCCGTCCACGAGCGCGATCTTCGCTGGCTTGATGATGAGCAGGCCGTGCATCAGGGTTCGGGGACCGCTGAGCGCATATAAATGTCTCGTCGCGAGGTGAGGATACGAGGGTTATTTAAACGGCCAGGACGGGTGGCGTAGCACGATGAAGGTCATCATCCCCGTCGCTGGCAAGGGCACGCGTATGCGTCCGTTCACGCACACGACACCGAAGTCCCTTCTCCCCGTCGCCGGCAAGCCGGTCATCGATCACATCCTGGAGAAGGTCATCCCGCTCAAGCCCGAGGAGATCGTCTTCGTCACCGGGCACCTCAAGCACCAGTTCGAGGCGTACATCAAGAAAACATACCCGAAGCTGAAGTGCTCGTTCGCGGAGCAGCAGACGCAGCTCGGTACCGCCGATGCGATCTGGGCTGCGAAGAAAGCGCTGAACGGTGACGTGCTCATTATCTTCAGCGACACGATCTTCGATTTCCCGCTCACCGCCGTGCAGAACCGCAAGGACGGCGGTGTCTTTTGGGCGGTGCGCGTGCCTGACCCGTCGCGGTTCGGCGTGCTCGTGGCCGACAAGGACGGGTACCTCACGAGCATCGTAGAGAAGCCCAAGACGTTCATCACTGACCTCGTCAATATCGGGTTGTACTACGTCACGGACGGGAAGCTGCTCGCCAAAGGCATCCAAGAAGCGTACAGGCTCGCGAAGAAGAATGGTGGCGAGGTCTGGTTGACCGCGGCGTTCCAGTATATGGTGGAGCACGGCGCGAAGATCAAGATCGCACCCGTCGCCGGATGGTTCGACACCGGTACGACCGAGCAGACGCTGCAGTCCAACCGGGAATTGCTCGACAAGTACCCGGGATCGGTCCTGAAGATGAAGGGGGTGAAGATCATCCCGCCCGTGGCTATCCACCCGAGCGCGAAACTGAGCGATTGCACGATCGGACCGCACGTGACGATCGCGGCCGATGTCACCATCAAAGGAAGCAGCATCACGGACGCGATCGTCGACGAGCACAGCACGATCCTAGACTCGAAGCTCACGCATTCGCTCATCGGACAGCACGTCGAGGTGCGCGAGATCGAAGGGGCGGTGGTGCTTGGCGACCACAGCCAGGTCAGGAAGAGCTGACCGCAACACTTATGTGCGCGCCAAGTCATACAACAGCCTATGCGTCTCCTGTTCATCTGTAACCAGGGCCGGCACCGGAGCCGTACGGCAGCAGAGCTCTTGCAGGAAGAGCACGAGACGCGCTATCGCGGCGTCTACGACAACCCATTGATGGAAGATGATCTCGTGTGGGCGGACGTCGTGCTCGTGATGGAGGAGCATCAGCGTGCAGCGATCGCGCAACAATTCCCCACACAGTACTTGCGTTCACGCATCCTGGTACTGGACGTGCCGGACGTGTACTCGTACGGCCAACCGGAACTCGTCAAGATGTTGCAGCGACGGCTCAACGACTTACTGCCGTCCATTCACGCAGTTTCCTGAGCGCGGCCGCTCTTGTGCGGTAGGTCCGTGTCTCCGCGACCGTCATCTCCGGCAATCGGCGCGTGACCTTGTAGAGCGTGCCGCTCCCATCATCCAGTTCGATGAGCGTGAGCTCCCAGACCATTCATCGGCAGAAACAACGCGTGCAATAGATGCGTGCCGATGGTGGCGCCGGAACCGTTGCGGAACCTCCCGAAACCTTTTATATCGCGGATCGTGCCAGTGCGGCACGGGTGATCTGACCATGACGCACACGCTTCCGAAACTCGACTATTCCTACGATGCGCTCGAGCCGTTCATCGACGCGAAAACGATGGAAATCCACCACACGAAGCACCACCAGACGTACGTGGACAAGCTCAACGCCGCTGTCGAGAAGCACATCGAGGTCTCCGGCAAGCCGGTCGACGCGCTCTTGCGCGACTTGGACAAGGTGCCTGAAGATATCCGCGGTGCGGTGCGCAACCACGGCGGCGGGCACTGGAACCACTCGTTCTTCTGGAAGCTCCTCAAGAAAGGGACGCAGCCGCACGGGAAGCTCAAGGATGGGATCACTGCATCGTTCGGTTCCGTCGAGAAATTCCAGGAGCAGTTCACGACCGCCGCAATGGGCATCTTCGGCTCCGGCTGGGCGTGGCTCGTCAAGGACACGCACGGGAAGCTCGCGATCGTCACGACCCCCAACCAGGACTGCCCGCTGAGCAAAGGACAGGTCCCGATCATCGGCCTTGATGTGTGGGAGCACGCGTACTATCTCAAGCACCAGCAGAAGCGCGCCGACTACATCAAGGACTGGTGGAACGTGCTCAACTGGGATCAGGCGGAACACAACCACACCGCGTGAATCCGGCAACAAAACAACGCGGCACGTAAGAGAGAAGAACAGTTCGTGTAGGTAGTACACCAATACATATAAACTTTCCGGCCGCACCGCGTCATCACCGACGAGAACCGTGAGGAACCTTTTTAGGGAGCGCAGCACTCCCAAGCCATATGACCACAGCACAGCGACCCACCGCACCCAGCACCGTCACCCTCATCCCCGGCGATGGGATCGGGAAGGAGATCGCGCCAGTGCTGCAATCCTGTGTCGCAGCGACCGGCGCACCCATCATCTGGGAATCGTACGACGCGGGCGAGAGCGCGGTCGCGCACGGGTTGCCACCACTGCCCCAAGAGCTCCTCGAGAGCATCCGCCGCAACAAGGTCGCGATCAAGGGACCAACCGGCACACCCATCGGTACGCAAGGGCACCGCAGCGTGAACGTCGGTATGCGCCGGACGCTCGACCTGTTCGCGTGCGTGCGGCCATTCACGTACTATCCCGGCGTGCCCACACGCATCAAGGATCCGGAAGGGATCGACTTCACGATCATCCGCGAGAACACGGAAGACCTGTACGCGGGCATCGAGTTCGCGGTCGGCGAACCAGCGACGGCAGCGATCATCGGGGAGATCGCCGAACGCTCTGGCGAGAGCATCCGCGCGGATAGCGCGATCGCCATCAAGCCCATCAGCATCACCGGGAGCGATCGCATCGTGCGCTACGCGTTCGACTACGCGCGCGAGCACGGCAAGACGCAAGTCACCGCCGTCACGAAGGCGAACATCATGAAGCTCACGGACGGCCTGTTCCTCGAGCGCGCCCGCGCGGTCGCGCGCGACTACCCAGAGATCCAGCTCGAGGAGATGCTCGTCGACAACGCGAACATGCAGATCACCGCGCGCCCAGAGCGGTTCCAGGTGATCGTGACCCCCAACCTGTATGGCGACATCCTGTCGGACCACGCGGCAGCGGTCGTGGGAGGCCTTGGTGTCGCGCCGGGCGCGAACATCGGCGATGACTACGCATTGTTCGAAGCGGTGCACGGCACCGCGCCGGACATCGCCGGCAAGGGATTGGCGAACCCGACCGCACTGCTCCTCTCTGGAGCGATGATGCTGCGCCATCTCGGGTACACGCGCGAAGGCGACAATCTCGAGCGCGCGGTCGCTGACACGCTCAAGATGGGCATATACGTGACCGGTGACCTCAAGCGCGGCTCCGGAATCTCCACGACCGATATGGGCGATGCGATCGAACGGCAAGTGCGCTACCTGCGCAACGCGCAACGGCCGTGAATGGATGTGCTATGATGGATCCCTCACAAACCACAACAGCGTTGGAACAGCGATTGCGCCCAGGCGCAGACTCCCATCTCGGCTTTCTCGGCAGTGATGAACGGCTTGCCGAAGTCCTCGCGGCCGATGACGAACTAGTGCGGCGCCTAGGCCTGACGCACGCGATCATCGCGCAGCGGCTCGAAAACATCTTCTCCCGTGTACACTACCCGACAACCGAACCCACGCCTATCGACCAGTGGAACGTCAGCGGTACCGCATATCGCGGATTCCAGGCGTGCCCTTGGGAGAAGAATGCGCAATACGGGAGTTGGGATCTCACCATCGAGAACCGGCGCACGGGTGAACGCCTCCAGTGCCCGGGCCTCATCGCACATCTCATCGGCGAGCACGGATTCTACGAAGGGAAACAATCACCCTATCGTGTCGATCCAGAGCTCTTGGCCCGTGTGCTCGATCTCATCTAGATCTTCTTGTTCCCGTCGGGATCGATCACGTGGATGACCGAGACAGGGCACACACCCGCGGCGTCCATCTGCTTTTGCACATCGGCTTCCTGGATCTCCAGGGTCCAGATCTTGCGGTCGGGGTCGTACGAAGCGCTCTTGAGCGTCGCTTTCCCATCCGGATCGATGCTCCACCATTCCGCGTTCGCGGCGACGCATGCGCCGGCACCGATGCAATTCTCCCGTTCGTATTCGACTTTCCAATTCGCCATCGTGATCATCACCTTTCGATCTTCATCTCGCCATGAGCCTGCTCCAGTATGAGCGTCGTGTGAGCGTGAGGTCCCCTGCCGACGCGCCAAGCGTCGCGGCCATGAGCGCATGCGTGACCGGTGCGAGCGCGGGCAAATCGACAAGAGCTGCGCGGCCCCCTTGGGAGAGCTCGCGGATCTCCCGCGAGAGCGGGATCTCACCCAGGTGCGGCACGCCAAGCTCGCGGGCGAGCTCACGGGCAGCGCCGCGACCGAACACCTCACCAGTCATGTTCTCGACGATGCCGAGGATAGGGACCTTCAGCTCGCGGGCCATAAGCGCGCTTTTGCGCGCATCGAGGTAGGATTCTTTCGAAGGGGTCGTGACGATGATGACACCATCCAGCCCGGTGAGGAGCATCGCGCTCATCGGGACGTCGGCAGTGCCTGGCGGGAGGTCTAGAAGCAGCGTGTCGAGCGCTTCCCATGCCACGTTCGTGAGGAGTTCCGCGAGGACCTTGTGCTTGATGGGACCGCGCACGATCATCGGGGCGCGCGCGTCGTCCGTGAGGAAGTGCGTGCTGACGATCTTGAGGCCCGCGTGCTCAAGTGGCGTGATGCGGCCTTCCGGGGTCCCGATGAGGGGCTGGTCGCGCAGGTCGAGGAAACGGGCGACGTTCGGGCAGTCGATATCCGCATCCAGGAGGCCGACGCGCTTGCCGGTTGCGGCGAGCGCGAGCGCAAGGTTCACGGTGAGGAACGTCTTGCCCACACCGCCCTTGCCGGAGAGGATCCCGACCTTACGCTTCACCTGAGCGAGGTTCTCGCGCGCGAGGCGGGCTTCCTCCTCGTGCGGCACCCCGGTCCCGGGCATCTGATGGCGCGTCCCACTCCCCGCACTCGGGGCCGGCATATCGATGATCGGCAATCCCATCGTCTTGGTGGTCGGGTGCAAGAGGTCCAGTAGCGGACCGCACCTCGCAGCAGGCACGCACAGCGCTTTATAAAGTTTGCGCGGTATTGCCGTCGAGATGCTCGTCGGGAAAACAGGAAAGATTTATAAGCACCTCGTGCGGGGATACCGATTAGGGAAGGGGTGAGCGTGCGTGAGCACGGATCTGGGCATTATCGTCAGGGCTGAGAGCGAAGCGGAACGCATCGTGCGCGAGGCGCAAGAGCGCCAACACGAGCGGCTCGCTGATGCGCAGCGCCTGCAAGAGCTGCGTCTCGCCGCGCTCGAGCCTCCGAAGGAGACGGCGGTGCGCGTGCGCGAGCAACCGCCGAATCTCATCTACCTGCGCCGTCTCGCAGCGCAACGCAAGGAACGCGCGGTCGCGCGTATCCTGGAGGAGTTCCGTGCTGCGGCCTGAACCGATGCGCGAGCTCCTCTTGCTCGTGCCACGTACGCAGGAGCGTCGGGCTATAGAGACGCTCGCCGATGCGCGGCTCCTGCACGTGCAGGATCACGCGCGTGGTGCACCCATCCAAGGGACGCCGCTGGATATCGGATCTTCAAGCCCTGATGCTGCATCGATCGCGCAGGATCTCACGCGCACCCGCGCGATCATCGCCGCCATACGCGCGGCCGCGCCAGCGGCGACGGACCATGCGGTGCCCGAGCCACCGGGCGGGCGCAGCAAGGAGGAGCGGATCGCCCGTATGCGCGCGCTCGCGGAGCGTAGAGCCGATCATGAGCGAGAGATCGCCGCAGCGACAGCGCAAGCGCGCATCGAGCACGCGCGTCTGGAGGCGCTCGAGCACCTCCCGCCGGTTGCTGGCGACGTGCGCGCGCTCGTCACGAGCCGCCGCACGGGCGGCGTGCTCATCCTGGACACGCAACGGCCGCAGGTACGCGACGCGGTCAGCGCGCAAGCGACGCGAGCGATCGCACGCGCGCAGGAAGGGGACAGGATCCTGCTCCTGCTCAAACGGGAGGACGTGCCAGATGCGGTCGCGCACCTCAAGTCGTCGGGCGCGCGCATCGCGGATCTCACGCCGCTCGCGCAGGCACGCGGCACGCGCGAGGAAGCGATACTGCACACGCGATCGGTCATCGCCGCGCACGAGCGGACGATCGCGCACGAACGCACGAGCATCGCACGCATAGCGGAACACTTGGCGTTCCTGCGCTCGACGGAACGGATGCTCGCGCTCGAGCTGCTCAAGGCGCAGGCGCCGCTGCGCTTCGGCACGACCGCGCACGTCACCCTCATCCGCGGCTGGGTGCCTGCCGCGCGCTCGCAAGAGCTGCTTGACGCGCTTGCGGCAAGCGGCGTCGCGCATGTCGCCGATCTCACAGACCCGATCGATGCGCCGACGCTCCTTGCCAATCCGCGCCCCGCGCGCGGGTTCGAGGCGCTCCTCGCCATGTACTCGCTGCCGCGCTACCGCGAGATCGATCCGACGAGCGTGATGGCGATCACCTTCCCCGTGTTCTTCGGCTTTATGCTCGGCGATATCGGATACGGCCTGCTCGTGCTCCTGCTCGCGTTCATTATCGCGCGCTCACGACCATTGTTGCGGCCGTTCGCGGAAGTGCTCGGGATCAGCGCAGTGAGCGCGGTCCTGTTCGGGATCGCGTTTGGTGAGGTGTTCGGTCTCGAGACGGTCCTGGGATGGCACCTCCCATACCTCTTGCATCGCACCGCCGACCCGATGGCGCTTGGCATGCTCGCGCTCGCGTTCGGTGTCTTGCACGTGAATCTCGGGCTCCTGTTCGGTCTCATCGTGGAGAGCCGTGAGCACGGGATCGCGCACGGCATCCTGCGCAAGGGCGGCTGGTTCGCGGTTGAGGCGGGCATCGCGTTCCTCCTCTTGGGCTGGTCCTGGCCGTGGTGGGCGCTCGCGATCGGGCTTGGCGCGACCGCGCTCGCGTGGAGCGAATGGCTCTTGGGGATCGTGGAGTTGCAGACGCTCATCACGCACACGCTCAGCTACCTGCGTCTCGCGGCCATCGGGCTCTCGAGCGTGTTCCTCGCCGCCGTCACGAACGAGATCGGCGGTTCCCTCGTGCTGGGCGGCGGCATCGGGATCCTCACGGGATCGCTCGTGCTCATCATCGGGCACGCGATCAACCTCGCGCTGGGGCTATTCGGACCGTTCCTGCACAGCCTTCGGTTGCACTACGCGGAGTTCTTCCTGAAATTCTACGAGGGCGGCGGCCGGGCATACGAGCCGTTCGGGGACGTGCGCGTGGCGGAGGCGAGCGCGTGAGGATCGGACCGGATGGATGCGAGAGGGAACGGAGAGAAAATTACGCTCAACAAGAAGTACGGAGGGAGATCATGGGGTATCGGACAACCACTACAGGTGATACGCAATGGTAGATGTCGGCACAGGACTCATCGGCCTCGCGGCGGCCATCGCGGTCGCGGGGACAGCGATAGGGACGGGTTTCGCACAGAAATCCATCGGTTCCGCGGCGATCGGCGCCATGGCCGAGAAGGAGGAGCTGTTCGTCAAGGGGCTCATCCTCACGGTCATCCCGGAGACGATCATCATCATCGGATTCGTCGTCGCGTACCTGCTCCTGTCAGGGGGCGGACTGCTCGGGTAGGAGGGAGAGGAAGGGATGGATATCCAAGAGCTCGCGGCGTCTATCCTCGCCGACGCGCGTCGCGACGCCGCGCGCATCGACGCGGACACGCAAGCGCAGGTCGACGCGATAGAGGGCCGGACGCAAGCATTGCTGCGCGAACGGCGCGAGCACGCGATCGCCCAAGCGCAGGCGCGCTATGCGAGCGCGATGCGCCGTGAGCAGGCCCGCGTGGAGCGGGACGCCCGTCTCGCGGTCCTCGCGTGCAAGCGGGAGCTGCTCGATCAGGCGTTCGCGCAAGCGAGCGCGCAGCTGATCGCGCTTCGGGGCCCGTCACGTCGGGCGATCATCGATCGCCTGCTTGAGCGCGCGCGGCGAGAGGTACCGGATCTCGGCGAGATAGCACCAGCGGCAGCCGATGCCGCGTATGTGCGCTCGAAAGCGGCACGATGGGGCATCCCCGTACGCGGGACGGCACCAAGCAGCAACGGCGGGATCATCGCGCGCAGCCGTGATGATCGCGTGCGCATCGACTTGCGGTTCGAGACGATCCTCGCGCAGGTGCGCCAGGAGCGCGCGAGCGAGATCGCACGTGAGCTGTTCCTCAAGCCCGCCCAGGAGCGGTCGGCGACCGTACGCGTGAAGGCAGCGGGCGGCAGGAGGCGCGCATGAGCATCGACACCGACAGCGCCTACACCGCAGCGCGCCTGCGCGCCGCCAGGTCACGTCTCATCCGCAAGGCGGAGTACGATCGGCTCCTGCGCATGGGGGACGCCGAGGTCATCAGCTACCTGCAAGCGGGCGCGTATCGCGCCGACGTGGACGCGCTCGGGGTGAAGGATCTCGGTGATCTCGAGGCGATCGACCGCATCATCGCGACGCACGAGGATCGCGTCCTCACGTGGCTCGCACGCATCTCGACACCGGCGCACGAGCGCACCGTCAACGCGCTACGCCAGGCGAACGATGCATGGAACGTCCGCGTGGCCGCGGAGGCGATCGCAGGCAAGGAGGATGTCGCGCAGGCGCTGCGGCAATTCGCGCGCCTGGGCACGCGCAGCGTCGCGCCGTACGCGGTTGCGCGCAGCATCAGCGATCTCACGCGCGCCGCGCAAGCGCGCTTCCCGCGCCTGCAGGGCGCGCCGGAGGATCTCATCGGTTTCCTGGACGCGCTTGAGCGCGCGCACGCGGCAGATCCGCTTCCTGACGGTCCCGCAGGCATGCTGCTTGCGGATGCGCGCAACATCACGCGCGTGCTGCGCTGCGTGCGCGACCGCGTGCCGACGGAGCACGCGATGCTCGGTGTCTCACGCGGCGGCAGGCTCTCGCGCGGCATCCTGCGTCGCATCGCGGCATCACGCGATCTCGATGAGGCATTGCGGCTCCTGCGCGAGACCGCGTACCGTGATGCGGTCACGCGGTCCCTCGCCGCGCGCGAAGGGGCACCCGCCCACATCGAGGAGGAGATCCGCCGTTCGGTGCTGCGCGCGCTCGCGCGGACCGCAAGCGAGGACCCGATGGGCGATGGACCGATCGCGCGCCACATCGCGGACACGCAGATGGAGAGCGTGAACCTGCGCTTGCTCGTGAAATCCCGGCGGTTAGGCCTGGACGAGGCGTTCGTGCGCGAACGCCTGGTGGTGCCATAAGATGGAGATGCTCGCCATCGGATCATCCGCCTTCCTCCCCGGCTTCGCGCTCGCGGGCGTGCGCACCGCGCTCGTGACCGACGGCACGCAAGCGATCGCGCGTGCGCGGCAGACGGATCCGGAGTGGCTCGTCATCGTCGAGGAAGCGCTCGTGCGGGACGCGCCGCAACCGGACCGCGCGTGGCTCGAGACGAGCTTGCGGCCGCTCATCATCTCCATCGGCGTCGAAGACAGCGCGCAGCAGCAGCGCTTGCGCCGCGCGATCCGCAACACGCTCGGTGTCGACCTCATGGAGGCGAAGCGATGACCCGCAAGCCGGCGAAGCGAGCAGCGGCGCGCACGGCATCGGTGAGACGGCGGGTGAAACACCCTGCTGTTGCGCGCAATCAGACCACACAACCCGTCGCGAAACCGTCCGGGAATGCCGGTACGCTCACGCGTATCGCCGGTCCGGTCGTGGTCGCGACAGGTCTCAGCGCTGTCATGTACGAGGTCGTCCTCGTCGGGAAGGAGCGATTGCTTGGCGAAGTCATCCAGCTCCAAGGGGAACGCACCGTCATCCAGGTGTACGAGGACACGAGCGGTCTCGCGCCGGGCGCACCTGTTGAAGGAACGGGCAAGCCGCTCTCTGTCACGTTGGGTCCGGGATTGCTCTCGACCATCTATGACGGCATCCAGCGACCGCTCACCGCATTGCGTGCCGGTGGCGGCGATTTCATCACACGCGGCGCGCGGTTGCCGGGATTGGATGAGAAGCGCCGATGGAAATTCACGCCCGCCTCCGGCATCAAGGACAAGACGGCAGTCACCGGCGGGATGATCATCGGCACGGTCGAGGAGTTCCCTGGCCGCACGCATCGCATCCTCGTGCCACCAACGCTCACCGGCACCGTGAGCGGCATACGCGCGGGCGAGTTCACGATCCTCGATACGATAGGGACGCTCACGACCGCTGACAAGCGCACAGTCCCGTTGCGCCTCGCGCATGAATGGCCGGTGCGCATCCCGCGCCCCGTCAAGGAGAAGGTGATGCCTGACGTGCCACTCATCACCGGGCAACGCGTGATCGACACGCTGTTCCCCGTCGCCAAAGGCGGCACCGCGATCATCCCCGGACCGTTCGGGAGCTGCAAGACCGTCACGCAGCAATCGCTCTCGAAGTGGTGCGACGCCGATATCATCGTCTACGTCGGTTGCGGCGAGCGCGGCAACGAGATGACAGAAGTGCTCACGACGTTCCCGAAACTCAAGGATCCCAGATCCGGCCGGCCGCTGATGGAGCGCACGATCCTCATCGCGAACACGAGCAATATGCCCGTCGCTGCGCGCGAAGCGAGCGTGTATACCGGCGTGACGATCGCGGAATACTACCGTGATCAAGGATACGATGTCGCACTGATGGCCGACTCGACAAGCCGCTGGGCGGAAGCGATGCGCGAGATCGGCTCCCGCCTCGAGGAGATGCCGGGCGAGGAAGGGTTCCCGGCGTATCTCGCATCGCGCGTCGCGGAGTTCTACGAGCGCGCGTGCGTCGCGAGGCCGCTCTCAAACCCAGACAGCAGAGCATCGCTCACGATCATCGGCGCGGTCTCCCCGCCAGGAGGGGATATCTTCGAGCCCGTATCGCAGGCATCGTTGCGTGTCGCGAAGGTGTTCTGGGCGCTCGATGCGGCGTTGGCGCAGCAACGCCACTTCCCGAGCATCAATTGGCTCGAGAGCTACTCGCTCGCCGTCGAGACGCTCTACCCGTGGTTTGTCGCGAACGTCACACCGGAGTGGCCAGCGCTCACGCGACGCGCCGGCACGGTCCTCCAAGAGGAAGCATCGCTGCGCGAGATCGTCCAGCTCGTCGGTTCCGATGCGCTACCGGAGGGGCAGCAGGCGACGCTGCACGTCGCGCGGTTGCTGCGCGAGATCGTGCTGCAGCAGAGCGCGTACGACGAGAGGGACGCGTTCACGCACCCATCGCAGACCGCGCTTGTCTTGCGCGCGATCCTCGCGTACCTGGATGCCGCGCAAGGGGCGACTGCGCGCGGCGTGCGCTTCACCGATATCGAGCGGCTCGGGTTGTGGTCTCGCCTGTTCGCGATCAAGTCGACCGTCGATGAGGCGAGCGCCAAAGCAGTGATGGGTGAGATCGCGCAACGCATCGGTGCGCTCGGGAAGACGGATGATGCCGCACCCGCAACAGGAGGTACGGGACGATGACGAGCAAAGAGTACGCGACGATATCCCGTGTGGCCGGACCCTTGCTGTTTTTGGAGCACACCGACCCCGTCGGGTACGGAGAGCTCGTGCGCATCCGGCTCGAGGACGGGTCGGAACGTCTCGGGCAGGTGCTCGATACCTCGACGGACGTGGTCGTCGTGCAGGTGTTCGAGGCCACGCGCGGGATCGATCGCGGGACGCGCGTGCGGTTCCTGGGCGACATCGTGCGCTTGGGCGTAGGCGATGACCTATTGGGCCGCGTGCTCTCCGGGCGCGGCGTGCCGATCGACGGCGGCCCGGAGATCATCCCGGATCGTCGTGACGCGATCAACGGCAACGCGATCAACCCCGTCGCGCGTGCGCCACCGGAGAATTTCCTCCAAACAGGCATCAGCACGCTCGACGTCGCGAACACGCTCGTGCGCGGCCAGAAGCTCCCGATCTTCTCGGGCGCGGGGTTGCCGCACAACCGCATCGCGCTGCAGATCGCGCGCCAAGCGACGGTGCGCGGCACGAAAGAGCCGTTCGCCATCGTCTTTGGCGGCATCGGCATCACGCAGCAGGAGGCGCAGGTGTTCATGCAGGAGTTCGAGCGCACGGGGGCGCTTGCGCGTAGCGTCGTGTTCCTGAACCTCGCGTCTGACCCGGCAGTCGAGCGATTGCTCACGCCGCGTATGGCGCTGACCGCCGCGGAGTACCTCGCGTATGAGAAGAATATGCACGTCCTGGTGATCCTCACGGATATGACGAACTATTGCGAGGCGTTGCGCGAGATCGGTGCTGCACGCCAAGAGATCCCGGGCCGTCGCGGTTATCCCGGTTATATGTACACGGATCTCGCGTCCATCTACGAACGAGCCGGTATGGTGCAGGGTCGCGCGGGCAGCATCACGCAGATCCCCATCCTCACGATGATCGGCGACGACATCACGCACCCCATCCCCGACCTGACCGGATACATCACAGAAGGCCAGATCGTGCTCTCGCGCGAATTGCATCGCAAGGGAGTGTACCCGCCCATCGACATCCTCCCGTGCTTGTCGCGCCTGATGAACAATGGCATCGGCGAAGGCAAGACGCGCGCGGACCACCGTAAGGTCGCGGACCAGGTGTTCGCCCTGTACGCGCGCGGGCGCGACCTGCGCAACCTCGTCGCGATCATCGGCGAGGAGGCGCTCTCTGACGCGGATCGGCGCGCGCTCACGTTCACGGACCGGTTCGAAAGCGAGTTCATCCGCCAGAACGCGGACGAGGACCGGCCCATCGAGGAATCATTGGAGCTCGCGTGGAAGCTGTTGAACGCATTCCCGCCTGAGGAATTGACGAAGCTCGGCCCGGAGCTCCTCGCGGCGCGCAAGGAGAAGGAGGGCACGTCCGCCGTCCTGGGACAAGCAAGAGCGGCGAGTCCGGCAAGCGGTAGCGACGCCGGTGTGCGAACCGCGCAACAGTCCGCAAGCGCGCGACCCGACGCGGACGCTGCGCCGGACAAGAGCTTCCGGCCGCCAGAAAACCCGTCGGAGCGCAGCAGATGACCGAGACGATCAAGCCGACGCGCAGTGAGTTGTTTCGCGTGCGCAAGCGCGCGAAGCTCGCGCGCAAGGGACACGACCTGCTCAAGAAGAAGCAGGACGCGCTCCTGCTTGAGTTCTTCCGGCTGCTCAAGGAGTCGCGCGAGCGGCACGACGCGCTGCAAAGCGCGTACCTCGATGCGGACCGCCGTATGCGCGAAGCGCGCGCGCTCGAGAGCGACTTGCGCATCCGGGCGGCGGCGCTCGCCGTCGAGGAAGGGGCACCAGCCCGCATCGCGGTGCGCAATGTCGCCGGGGTGCGTGTGCCGGAGATCCGGCGCGAGCCCGGTGTGCGTGCGGGGCCGGTCGCCGATACGCTCCTGATCCAGGACCTCGGGTTGCGCTATGGCGTGGTCGTTGACCGCGTGCTGGAAGCGGCCGCGCGCGAGACGGCGTTGCGGCGCGTGCTCGCCGAGATCAAGCGCGTCAAGCGCCGGTCGCTCGCGCTCGAGAAGATCCTCATCCCGCGCCTGCAATCGCAGGAATCCCGCATCCGGTTGGAGCTCGAGGAGCGCGGGCGCGAGGAGTTCGTGCGGTTGAAGAAGCGGAAGCGGACGGCGTGAGCGCTCCATCCTGGCACGTCAGCGAATCGTCATTCTTTCCTGTTTTCGATAAGGTTCGGCCGATTCATTTAAAAGCGCCATTCTCATAATCCGACGACGACAGCGTAGGAGATCATAGCGATGCCCAGCGACACGGTAGAGCGGCCGACGTGGAAGATTCCGAACATCCCGTCTGTGCCCGCCGATCTGGATATCACGGACCTGCTCATCTACGAACGGCAACGCCAGGAGGAGCAACGGCGCCGCGACGAGGCGTACCTGCGGTTGCCCCTCCCTGAGATGCCCTATCGACGGCCGGAGCCCGATGAGAAAGACCCGGAGCGGGGCGTAGCGATCATCCGGATGTACTAGGCCAGCGGACTCAGAGCGCGTTCTTCACTAGCTGCTGCAGATCGCGGACGTAATGGGCCGGATTGCTCTTGATTCCCTGTAGGAAGTGGTCTCCCCATAGCGCCGCGTAGCCAGGGGGTTCGCGCGTGATCTCCTTGGAGCTCTCGCGCAACACGACGCGTTTCTCGGCCGCGAGGGCCTCAAGCGGCGAGGGATTGTCGACGGAGAGCAAGGTCACTTTGGCTTTGAGAGATATGCCCGGCATATCCTCCATCCGGCCTACTTCCATACCTTCGTTGAATGCCTTCTCCTCGATGAAGACGTCGAACTCGTACCGGCCCGCCTTCACGGTCTCGTGCTTGAGGTAGAACATAGGGATTCGGGAGTCCAGAGCGCAATATAACGTTTTCCGGCCCAAAAAGCACAATAATTAAAACGTATTGTATATCTCCAACGCACATGGATATCGCCACGACCACGATCAGCGCCAACGGGCAGATCGTCATCCCCGCCGAGATCCGTCGTGCTGCGAACATCGCGCCCGCAACGCAGTTTCTCGTGCTTCATCTAGGCGAGCACATCCTCCTCAAGGCGTTACGACCGGAGACGTTCCGTGAAGAGCAAGACCTGCTCGGAAAGCTTGCGGAAAGTAGGGAGCAAGTGAGAAAAGGCGAGGTACGTTCCATCCCTGCAGGGACTGGTGCTGCCCAGATCGGCGAGATCCTCCGCAGGCAATGGCCGAACTCCTCTTCACGCGGGCATTCTCAGAAGCATTCGCGAAAATCAAAGATACAGGAGTGACCTGACGTAAGGCGTGCCGACGGTGAGTCGAGATCTCACCGGCAAGAGGAAAGGCCGCACGCAGCTGAACGTTAAAGAAGCATCGAAGCGTACATCAGCATGAAGGGAAACCCGTCAGAGATCAAGCCAAAAAGCCCCGATTTCGCTCTCACAGTCTCAGTGAGTTGTTCGGCGACTCCTTGTTCGATTGCCGCGGCCTTGCAACCGACGGCAGAACAGTACCACCGATCATACCTGCGTTGGAATCGATCATCGAGAGTCCCCGTCTTTTGGATATGTTCCCTGGTTCGCCGCAGCGCATTCAGGGTCTGTGCTCCGCCAAGAGTGCCGAAAAACGTCCAGGCTCCCGCTAACAACAGGTCCTTCGCGGCGTTCTGCAGTTCGAGATCCTGTTCTCCGACAAGGTACATGCCGCCCGCGAGCACCATGGAGCTGTAAGCAGCAGCCACCCTGAGATTCTTCTTCACGACGGTAAAATAATCATGATGAAACATTTTAACTACTAAACAGTGGTTATTTAAATACTTTTCGTCGCGTTCTTATCTCGCACGATAGTTCCCGAAACCCTTAAAAACGCCCTCGGGCGGCTAGGGGAAATAGGTGCGTGAACTAGTGGCTGGCAAGAAACCTTCTGATGCAGGGCAAGCGAAGCTGACGGACGGCCCGAAAGAGTCCGGCGCGACCGCGGAACAGCTCGCGAAGAAGCAGCGCGAGGTCGGCGTGGCGGAGTTCTTCGCCAGAAACAAGCACCTCCTGGGCTTCGACAACCCCAGAAAAGCGCTCCTGACCACCATCAAGGAGGCGGTGGACAACTCCCTTGACGCGTGCGAAGAGGCGGGGGTCGCCCCAGAGGTCCTCGTTGAGGTCATCGAGATGGCCGAGACGCGCTACCGCATCATCGTGGAGGACAACGGTCCTGGCATCGTGCGCCGCAATGTGGGCAAGGTGTTCGCGAAGCTCTTGTACGGCTCGAAATTCCACACGCGCAAGCAGCAGCGCGGCCAGCAAGGCATCGGGATCTCGGCAGCCGTGATGTACGCGCAGCTCACGACCGGCCGGCCTGCGAAGATCACCTCACGCACCGACGCGAAGCACCCGGCCATCTATATGGAGCTCACGATCGATACGGCTAGGAACGAGCCGAAGATCACGCTCGAGCAGGAGAAGGAGTGGTCCAAGGAGCACGGCACGCGCATCGAGATCGACATCGAGGCCACGTACCAGAAGGGGCCGCAGTCCGTCGACGAGTATCTCAAGCAGACGGCGGTCGTGAACCCGCACGCGACGATCATCTACGTCAACCCGAAGGCGGAGCAGTACGTGTTCGCGCGCGCGACCGACGCCTTACCGAAGAAAGCGCAGGAGATCCTGCCCCATCCGCACGGGATCGAGATCGGGACGCTCATCAAGCTCCTTGCGGAGACCGAGAATCGGACGCTCTCCGCATTCCTCCAGCAGACGTTCAGCCGCGTGAGCGATGCGGTGGCGAAGGAGATCTGCGAGAACGCGCGTCTGCCGCCAAACACGAACCCGCGCGACATCCACCGCGACGGTGCGGAGTCGCTCATCAAGGGGATCAACCAGACGAAGATCATGAACCCACCTACCGACTGCCTCTCCCCGATCGGAGCTGAGCTGTTGGAGAAGGGCCTCAAGAAGGAGGTCCAGGCAGAGTTCTACGTCGCGCGCAGCCGCGACCCGATCGTGGTCAAGGGCAACCCCTTCCAAGTCGAGGTCGCGCTCGCGTACGGCGGCCAGCAGGACTCGGACAAGACCGCGCGATTGATGCGGTTCGCGAACCGCGTGCCCCTGCTGTACCAGCAGGGCGGGTGCGGCACGACGGCCGCCGTCACGGGCACGAACTGGAAAGCATACAACATCTCGCAGCCAGGCGGCGGTATGCCGATCGGTGCATTGACGATAGTCATCCACATCGCGGCCGTCTGGGTCCCGTACACCTCCGAGTCCAAGGAGGCGATCGCCGACGATGACGAGATCGTCAAGGAGATCAAGCTCGCGCTCCAGGACGCGGGTCGCGATCTTGGCAAGTACTTGCACAAGAAGCACAGCGCGAACCGACAGCTCGAGCGCGCGAACCTGTTCGAGCGCTACACGCCGGAAGTCGCGAGCGCGCTCTCACGCCTCACAGGCAAGAAAGAGGAGGAGATCGTGAACGGGCTGTTCGCGATGATCCAGAAGGAGCAGCTCGTGCAGAAGGCGGAAGCGATCAAGGCCGACAACACCGAGTACGATTCTGAGTGGGCGAAGATCGGCAAGGAGGACGCGGTCGAGCCGGAAGAGCCCGAAGAGCCGGAACCGCCCAAGAAGGCGAAGAAAGGGAGGAAGCGATGACACCGAAGAAGGAAGCGGGCCCTGGGGAGAAGCTCACGGAATTGGGTGAGCAGCTCGTCGAGCAGATCAAGAAGAAGGCCAACCCCACGATTGACATCCCTGTCCGTTCCAGCTCCAACGTCGTGTTCGACGAGGAGACGCAGAAGCTCGGGATCGGCGAGAAGATGAGCGAGCGGTCGTTCTTCAACATCGCGCACGCGAAGAAGTTCCTCCAGACCGTCGAGATAGCGGCGATCATCAAGACGCAATTGCTCGCGAACGGCAAGACCGCCTCGTTGCGTGACGTGTTCTACCAGGCGAAGCGCACCATCCCGGGCACGAAGACGAACGTGGTGGACGACCAGACCGAGTCGGACAAGACCATCGAGGACCTGGAGCTCATCACCGGCTTCTCGCGCGAGCAGCTCAACGTGAACGCGAACAAGATGGGCAGCGTCGCGGGCAACGTCATCATCGAGGACCAGGGCGACACGATCGACTGGAGCAAGCTCGGGAGCGGCGGCTGGTCCGTCCCGTCCAACGTCGAGCACATCACGTTCAAGAAAGTCAACGCGAAGTACATCATCTACATGGAGAAGGCGGCCGTGTGGGAGCGCCTGCACGAGGACCGCTTCTGGCAGAAGCAGAACTGCATCATCATGAGCTCGCAAGGCCAGACCACGCGCGGCATCCGCCGCCTGCTCCAGCGGTTGTCTTCCGAGCACAAGCTCCCGATCTACGTCCTGACCGACAACGACCCGTGGGGGATCTACATCTACTCCGTGCTCAAGTTCGGCTCGATCTCGCTCGCGCACATGTCCGAAGGCATGGCGATCAGCGACGTGAAGTACCTCGGCGTGACGTGCGACGACGTCGAGCGGTACAAGCTCGAGCGCCACTACATCGCGCTCACCGAGCAGGACATCACGCGCGTGAAGCAGATGCAGGAGTACGACTGGTTCAAGAGCAACGCGGCCTGGCAGGAGCAGTTCAAGAAGATGCTCAAGGCCAAGGCGAAGGTGGAGATCCAGTCGCTCTCCGCGCGCGGCATCACGTTCATCAGCGACACGTACTTGCCTGAGAAGATCAAGCGCCGGGAGTTCCTGGATTAGGGTTCGAACTCCAACATCTCCTTCGTGCTCTTCACAACAACAGCGTTCTGCCGTTTCAACGCGGCATCGTCAGACCAGAGGATACTTCTGGCCGCGAGCGCGCAGGCGATGAACGGCGCGTCGTCTGGATCTATGTCCGCAACAGCCTGTGCTGCAATAGGGGTGTGAGGGAACAGATCCTCCTCCATCAGTATTCGTATGCTAGAGAGCAGTAAGGCGACCAGGTCTTCATAGTTCTTTTCTGACAATCCGCTTTTGCGCAAAAACTCCTCCCGGTGCTTCTGCAGTTCAAGAATGATGGTATACGGGGCGGCAAACGTTCCGTTCAGTAGGACGTGACGAATCGTCGAGTCACGAAGTAGGCCCGCCACGAGCACGTTGGTATCGATCGTAATCATCGCGGAAGCGTTTCGCGGCGCCTTTCTTTATCTTCGCGCTGAGTTCCC
>CAYNGK010000013.1:0-23883 GCA_964396935.1 uncultured Methanosarcinales archaeon
CTTGGCGCATTCACCCTGCTTGCGCGGTTCTAGACGGCAGGCGATTGCACCGCGATCGGTGGCCGTGATCTGCGGCGCCAGAACGCGGCAAGCACGCCCAGGATCGCGACACCAAACAGCAAGAGCGCATCCGTCCACCAGGAGCGCCAGCGCAAAGACGGCGCGGGGGCCTCCTCGATGGGGGTTGTGGGCGCCTGCGCATCGGCAGGTGCCGCTGACGGTTCCGGCTCCGGCACGCGGATCTCGAGGAACGCCTGCTGCGGCGCGATGCCGTCATCCGCAATGATACGCGTCTCCTGCACGCCGGTGCGGCGAGCGATAAGCGACGCTTGGACGGTCTGCGATTCGCCAGGCAGGATCGTGTACGGCCCTTCCGGCACGCTCGCGAACGATGTCGTGCTGCGCAAGCGCACCGTCACCGGTTCATCGACGAGGTTCGTGAGTGTGAACGCGATCGTGCTGGTCGCTCCTGGACTTTCCAGATCGATCATGGCGGTGAGCGGCGCGAGGGCGAAGCGCGGTCCTTGTGCGATCTCGTCCGGTGCCGCAGCCGTCCACTCCCAAGGCACAAGGCGTTGCGTATGCGTTGAGCCACCGGACGGCGCAGGTGTCGAAACATCCGCCGAAGGCGTGACGGTCGTGACGAAGAGGAACGTCTGGCTCGAGAGGTTGAATCCACCCCACGTCGCGACGCCTCCTGTGACCGTGAGGTTGTAGTCGGTCGTGCGGTCGATGAACGTGCCGTTCTCCAGGAGCGTCACGTTCTGCGCGCTCGAGTCGAGCGTGGCGCTCGCGAGCACGTTCGTGTAGTGCACGTCCGCGCTCACACGCACGGTGCGGTTCTGCGCGCTCCCCGCAGTCTCGCTGTTCACGAGCGTGACCGCTGGTGGGAGCGCGAGGAAGCGCAGGATGACCGTTGTCGCATCCAAGTCGGCCGTCCATTGCAGGTTGGGGCCGGTGTCCGTGACCGTGACGGGCGTGCCGTCCTCGACCACCACCCACCCGTACCCGCCTTCGTAGTTCGTGGGTTTCGCTATCGTGATGGTCGCTGTGCCGGTGCCGCTGTACGTGATGGGGATGCTGAAGTTCACGCTGCCACCACCGACAGTGGGGCGTTGGGCTTGCGTGGTGTTGGTGGTGTTGACCGTGACGCCGATGACTGTGACGCCGGCGCTGAACGTATCGACCGCACGCCCAGTCGGCCCCAGGCCGTCGATAGAGAGTGTGAGGACCACAAGCAGCGCTATCCCGAACATCGCGGTGATGGTGCGCGCGTGGTGAGGTCGCATCGGTTCATCGCCCCTTTGGCGGGCTCTTGCGGGTCATACGGCGCGCGACGCGCCACAAGAGCGCGATGATGATGATCGCCGCGGCTCCGGCGGCGAACGCGACCCAGGGCGATACCGGCGTCGTCGTTTGTCCGAGCTTACGTGCTTGAGCCGTCGGCGCGGTCTCGATGACGGGGACCGGCTCGGGTTGGCTCGGCGCGGGAGCGCCGGGCGTGATCACGACCGTGACGGTGCGATCATAGCTCACCGCGAAGGGGACTTGACCGCCTTGCGATGCGCTACCGACTTGCGAGACGACGTAACGCACCGGAAGTTCTGTACCGGGAGCCGCGTCTTGCGGTACAGTGATGTTGAGGTAGAGTGTCGTGCCGAACGTGCGCCCTGGGAGTTCGGCGGTGCTCGGGCCGATGATTGCCGCGATGGGCGTTTCGACCTTGATGCTCACGTTGACTGGGTCGTCATCCTCGTTCTGGAGGATGAGCTTGTAGTAGTACGTCGCGCCTGGGGGCAACTCAAGCTGATTCCCGTCCAGGTACTCATAGCTGACCGCGAGTGCGTGCGCGAGAGGAATGGTGATGGCTACGGCAAGTAGTACCAGCACTGCAACGACCGCACCCCGCATACGCGTATCGCCCCGACGATGATTAATAAAGGTTTCGTGGCGTATAGAGTCGAAGAGAATCTTCACTCACTGGTTCGCTTCGACGATCCAGCTCGACTGCGCGCTGTACGACCCAGAGGTCTGTCCTGCGGGGATGTCCAGCCAGAAGTAGAGGTCACGGGTGGCGGTGACGCCGCGTGCGAGACCGCTACTTGCAAGCGTCACTTCCGTGTTGTTGATGAGCACATGGCCTGGACCGCCGCTGTTGGAGGTGTTGCCCGTGACGTTGCCGACGTCGATCGTGAGCGCGCCGCTCGTGAACGCGTATCCGGTGACGTTGATGGAGGTGTAGTTCTGGTTGCCGGTGTTGTTCGTCACCTGCGCGGTGGGGCTTGACGCGATGTCCGTCACGCCGGGCGCGCCGCTAAACGAGATGCTCGCGCTGATGAGGTCGATGCTGTCGATGTTGTTGACGGTGAGCGTCTGGCTCGTGTTCTGCGCGAAATTCGTGCTGTTATCCTTCACGCTCGCGTTGATGACCCACGTGCCGGGCGCGTCATAGTAGTATATGGTGATGGAGCAGTTGATGCGCGCGTTCTGGCCGGCGCCTGAGAAGAGCACACAGGAGCTGCTGTTGCGTTCGCTGGAGCCGTTTTGGATGCGCACGAGCGCGCTCGTCACGTTGACATCCGCGTATCCGTTCGCGTCGGATGCGTTGAAGAGCACGTACACGACCGCCGTCGTCCCTGCAGCCCCCGTGAGGGACTGCGACGGGTCGACGAAGTACACGACGGGCGGGCTGTTCGTGACGGTGACGGACGCGCTGAACGTATCCGTGACCGCGTGCACGATCGACGTGAACGGGAGCGCAAGCACTGCGAGCAAGAGCAAGAAGAGAGCACCAGCTACGACGATACGTCGGGCGTCATCACTCGTTGGCATTTGGGTCACTGCCGGCGATTCGGTATACTATTTAGTATACTGGTGCCGTCTATATATAAATGTTGCGTATCACCGTCGGATTGGCCCGCGCCCCTTCGCCCGCCGCACGACGGTGCCGATCGTGCGTGGGTCACGCTGCAGCAACCGAGCGATCTGGGCGAGCGACAGCCCATACTGGTCGCGCAGGTGCGTGACCACGTGCTCGAGCACGCTCAAGCGCGTATCGCGCAGGAGCTCGACCGGGAACCCGTATGTGCTGTCGGGGATCGCGCGCATCGGGGCGGCGAGTTTGCGCGCCGCACGGCGGTACGTCACGCCAATAGCGCGCGGATCGCGCCCAGTCATGCGCGCGATGTCCGTCGGGCGCAGCCCGTGCGCGTCGCGCAAGTACGCGACGATCGTCTCGAATGGCGCGAGGGCCTCGCCAAACGCCTCGACCGGCACCTTCGCGCGGCCTGCCGCGAGCAACCGCGTCGCGATTGCCGCGGGGCTCGTGCCGTAGCGGTCCGCGAGCGCGCGTGACGCCTCCGCAAGCAGGCGGTCCGGTGACGGGAGGCGCGTCATTGCGTCGTCACCTCCCAGGCCCGCATGGAGGAGAACGTGTTGGATGGCGTGCCATTGGGCACCTGGATGTAGAGATAGATGGAGCGGTTGGACGCGGCAGCGTCAGTGCTCGGCGGCAACGTCGTGTTCGAGAGGTTGAGCGGCGTCGCGTTGACCAAACGCGTACCGACGTTATCGGTGGTGTTGAGCGTGATATTACTCGTTTGGATGCTCACGGAGCCGTTCACGAGCGTGAACGCGGTGATGTTGAGCCACGAGATATTCACGTTCCCGCGATTGTGCACCGCAAGCGGATTGCTCGCGGCCGCTGTCGGCCCAAGGCCGGGCGCGACTGCGCCAAACGAGAACGCCGATGGTGAGATCGCTATCGCGAGCAGGGAATTGACCGTGAACGTCGTCGTGGTGTTCGTCCCGTTGGTCCTGACGCTGTCATTGATGGTGACGTTCACGCGCCACACGCCCGCCGGGTCGTAGTGCGTGAGGGAGAGGTTGCACGCGTAGCGCGCGCTTGTGGCGTTGAGGTCTGTCGGGGTGCACGTGCCGGAACGTACCGTCGTGCCGTTCGTCGCCAAGAACCGCGCGGTGCTGTCGTTGAGATCCGCGACGCCGTCAGGATCGTACGCGGTGAAATTGAGGTAGACCGTGACGTTCTGGTTCGCGATCGGCGTCACGGCCGAGATGCTCGTGAGATTGTTGATGATGGGCGGGCCGGCGTTCTGGATGACGACGGTCGTGCTGTTGACCGGGTCGGACCAGCGGTAGCCGTCGTACGCGATGCATTGCAGCGTGACGTTGTTGCCCGAGATGAGCGGGAGCTTGAGGAACGCTGCCCGCGTCTCCTGGCCGCTCGGCCTGCCGCCGTGGTATCCGTACGTGCCGTTCGCGAGTGTCGGCACCGCTTGGGCTGTGCCGGTGTCGTTATTCCCGATCTGGCCTTGGCTGTTATCGCCCCAGCACAGGACACGGCTATCATTCGCACGGATGGCGCAGGAGTGGAATCCGCCGCTGCTCACCATCAGGTATGGTGCGGTGCCGTTCGCGAGCACCGGGATGTCCCGATCCGTGCCCGGGTCGTTGTTCCCGAGCTCTCCCTCCCCATTGTAGCCCCAGCACAACACACGGCTATCATTCGCACGGATACCGCAGGTGAACTGCGCTCCGGCGCTCACGGACACATACGCCGACGTATCGTTCGTCAATGTCGGCATGGCGCGGGGAACGCCGGTGTCGTTGTTCCCAAGACGGCCGTTATCGTTGTTGCCCCAGCACAACACACGGCTATCATTCGCACGAACAGCGCAGGAATGCGACAATCCCGCGCTCACCATCGCGTACGCGCTCGCATCACTTGTCAGGGTGGGCACGTCGGTGTTGACGCCAGGATCGTTGTTACCGAGCTCACCATCGGTATTGCGTCCCCAGCACAGGACACGGCTATCATTCGCACGGATACCGCACGTCTTGGCATCACCGGCGCTCACGGACACATACGCCGACGTATCGTTCGTCAGGGTCGGGAAAGGACGCGAGATACCGGTGTCGTTGTTCCCGAGCTGGCCTTGGTTATTGCCACCCCAGCACAACACACGGCTATCATTCGCACGGATAGCGCAGGAGTGCGACAGTCCCGCGCTCACGAGCACATACGCTGAGGTGTCGTTCGCGAGCACCGGCGTGTTCGAATTGACGGAATCGCCGGTACCAAGACGGTACTGGAGGTTGCGTCCCCAGCACAGGATGCGTCCATCGCTTGCGCGGATAGCACAGGTGTGCACGCTTCCCGCGCTCACCATCGTATACGCGCTCGCATCACTCGTCAGGGTCGGGACTCCGCGGTTCCCGCCGGTGCTGTTGATGCCGAGCTCGCCGTAGGAGTTGTACCCCCAGCACAGCACGCGGTGATCCTTCGCGCGCACGGCGCACGCGTGATTCTCACCGACGGAGATCCCGTCCCACGGGTATGCGCGCGTGCTGTTCGCCACGCCGTTGATGAACCAGGTGTAGTTGTAGGTGAGCGGGCGGTCCGCGCCGGCGGTCGCGTTGCAGAACCCCGAGAACCCGTCGCCGGGGAATGCGGAGAGCGGTGTGATGCGTGCGCCCGTGACGTTGGGCTGGGTGTGGACTTCGATGGAAGAGATGCCATCGATATCGGTCGCGTTCGCGCTCGTGCGAAAGCCTATGGTGTCGTTCGCGAGGAACGTGAAGGTCCAAAGACCGGTCTCGTTGAGCGTGAGGGTGTTGTTGTACCACTCGACTCCGTTGCGCGTGAGCGAGACGTTGTATGGCGCGTTGAGCGGGGAATCCACGCGCAAGACGATGGAGATCGGCGTCTCGTTCTGGACGCTCACGTTCACCTTGATGCGCGACCCGTTGGCGGTCGGCGTGGTGACGTTGACGCTGGGGACCGTGAGCAGGATCGGATTGTTGTACGCGCCTAATTCGAGCACGAGCAGGTCAGCGTACTTCATCCCGGCGACGGATGCGGCGTTGTTCGTGAGGACCGTCATGTTCGCGGTGATGGAACTGACGCCCGTGACGAGGTCTACCATCCCCATCGCGACATTATCGGTCGTGTCCTGCGGACGGACGGACGCGTTGCCGCGGATGACGTTGTTGATGTACGTGCGCGCGTCCGTACGGCGCGCCACCGCGCTCGCATTGTAGACGCCGCTCGCGATGACGGTGTAGTTGTGCGACGCGTAGGTGGTGTTCGTGGTATTGACGATGTTCTGCGGCGTGGTCGTGCTCGTGGTGCTGATGACGCCGCTCGAGTTCTGGTACCAGTAGGAGAACACGTCCGTGAGGCGCACGGCGCCTACCGATACGTACTGCCAGTCGGCGGTGCTCGTGGTCTCGCTCGCTATTTGCATCGCGACCGTGTGCGTGCCGGTGCCAAGCGTGACGATGCGGGCGACCGTGCCGATGTGCGTCTCGGCCGTGTTCACATCCTCCTCCTCGACGTACGTGTCCGGCTTGATGACGGTGCCGTTGAGGACCAGGCGCGTGCGCGCGCTCGCGCTCGTGTTGTCGGAGTTGTACGTGGAACCGCCGTACAGGAGGTACACGCCGATATCGCGCACGTCGAGCGTGATGTTGAGCGCATCTCCCGCGTCGTCGCCGAACACGTTGTCCACGTTGCTCGTGAGCGCGGCAGTAGCGCTCGCGTTGTAGTGCGCGTGCACAGGACCGTCGAGTCGGATCGCGAGGATGCGCGAGTAGGGCACCGTCATATTACCGTTGACTGATGAGGTGCTCCCGTTGATGAGGAACGAGACGGTGCCGCCGTCACCCGTGTAGTTCTGGATGGTGAAGAACACGTTCGTTTCCGTCACTTCGGTCACGCGTTTTTGCATATTCGCCAGTATGTTCGTTCCTTGCGTGAGATAGACGCGACCCTGCGACGCAGTATGGTTCATCCGGTACTCGCTAAACCCGATGATGAGCCACTCCGAGCCGCTCGGGTCGCTGAAGGTGAGGTTCGCGAGCACCTTGTTCGGCGTATTCACCAGGACCGTTGTAGCGTTCTCGACGTAGTAGTACGTCGTGTTCAGGACGCCAGAGTAGCCACTGAAGTGCGTGACCGCGAACTCCACGTACGTGCCGTGGTCAGTGAAGGGGATGTCGGTCGTGATCCAGCGCAGGCAGCGGTCCTGCTCATCGAAGCGTTCGCAACGCGCGATCGCGTCGACCTGGCTGTCCTTCGCGAGGCGCACAGTCGCCGTCTCGACCGCGAGATCGTCGACGATCACGATGTCGGTGCTCGTGCCCACGGGCGGGAGGAACGTGATGTTGCCCGGGACATCAAGCGCGCCGTGCGCTTCAAGCGCATTCTCACCTGGCGCGCGCACACGCAGGTCGTAACGCCCGCGCGCGTCTTGGCGCAGCTCGTCGACCGTGACGCGCGGCAAGCGCGACTGGAGCGCAGCACGCGCTGGCTCATCCGCGATGCCGTCGGACCATCGCTCGCGGTTCCACGCGAGCGTCGGCGCGGTGGGTCGCTCCTTACGCGGGGGTGGCGGTACGGCCGCCGGTTCCTCGACGACCGGCTCTTGGGCGATCGTCGACTCTTGCACGAGCGGTTCCTTGGCTGGCTCTTCGGGCGATGCTTCCGCGACCGGCAGCACCTCGGCGGGTGTTTCGTCGACGATGGGCGGCGCTTGGATGGGGGGTTCCTCGACGAAGCGCGGCACGCCGGGTTCGACGAGCACGCTCGCCTGCGCGATGGTTGTGCCGGTCGTGCTGTCGACAAGCTCGATCGTGTGCGGGCCGGCGTGCCGTGGCGTGAAGAAGAGCTCTGGTTCCGTCGCTTGCGCGCGATAGCGCGCTGTGCCGTCGTCGATACGCACGATCGCGTGCCCGACCTGCTCGGATGCGAGCACGATGCGCAGCGGCTCGTCGACCGTCCCCGTCGGTGGGACCTCGAACAGGAGCGCGTCGGTCGCCCCGTTTGCCGCCGCGAGCACGAGCAGGAGCAGGAGCAACGGCAGGCGTGCGGCTATCTTTGACATACTCTGTAAGTCATCGAAGAAACTTTCCGACGGTTTCCTCGTGAGGCCTCTTGACATACAATGTAGGTTGTTTGTTTATAAGCGTTCCGTACGCGTGCGCGCGTGCGCGCGAAAACACCAGGTGCCGGAGGGCGTAAGAAGGGGCGGGCCGGACGGGCGCAACGCTTTAAAAGCGGGGCGCACTCCAGGGAAGCAGCACAAGGGAAGCTTCGGCATACCGTGACCGCAACCCCGGGTCTGCCCGGGTGGGGTCGCAACGCACGTCGTGCATACGGACAGGCGCCTCGTATCTCGGACTTTCTCGATGGAGGCGAACCAGATGGTAACGTTCAAGGAGATCATAGACGACAAGCAGCTGCTCGCGGCAGTCGACGAGCTCGGCTTCACCGAAGCGACCGAGATCCAAGCGGCGACGATCCCGCCGGGCCTGCAAGGGCTTGACCTGATCGGCCAGGCGAAGACCGGCTCGGGCAAGACGTTCGCGTTCGGCATCCCCATCCTGCACCGCATCACGAACGAGCGCGATGTGCAAGCGCTCATCCTCGCGCCCACGCGCGAATTGTGCCAGCAGATAGCGCACGAGCTGCGCAAGATCGCGAAGCACAAGCACGTGCGCGTCGCCGACATCTACGGCGGCGTCGCCATCAACCCGCAGATCGACGCGCTCGAGGAGTCGCAGATCGTCGTCGGGACACCAGGGCGCATCCTGGATCATTTGGAGCGCGACACGCTGCGCACCGGCCAGATCCGCACGCTGGTGCTCGATGAGGCAGACCGTATGTTCGATATGGGCTTCATCGATGACATCCACCGCATCATCCAGGCGCTCCCCGAAGACCGCCAGACGCTGCTGTTTAGCGCAACCATGCCTGAGGAAGTGAAAGACCTCGCGCGGCGCTACCAGCACGATCCGTTGCACATCAAGACCGCCATCCAGGTCGAGGAGCAGCTCCTGCCGCAGTACTACTATGTCGTCGACCGCATGGCGAAGTTCAGCCTGCTCGTGCACCTGATCAACACCGAGAAGGTGCGCATCGGCATCATCTTCTGCGCGACACGCCACATCGCCGATGTGATTGCGCGCAACCTGCAGCGCCACCGCATCCAAGCCGAGAGCATCCACGGCGGATTGTCGCAGGCGAAGCGCGACAAGATCATCAAGGACTTCCGCGAAGGCCACCTGAAATTGCTCATCGCGACCGACGTCGCCGCGCGCGGCCTTGACATCAAGAACGTGACGCATGTGTTCAACTACGACGTGCCCAAGCACTCTGAGGATTACGTGCACCGCATCGGCAGGACGGCTCGCGCGGGCGAGGCGGGCAAGGCGATCACGCTCCTTGAGGACCGTGATTTCGAGTTCTTCCAGGCAATCCTGGAATTGCCCAACGTCCACCCGACGCAAGTCGACCCTGGCGAGTTCCGCCGCGTCGGTTTCCGCAAGCACGAGGACGGCGAGCGACCGGGCGGCTATGGCGACCGACGATCCGGTCCGCGCCGTGAAGGCGGCGGTGGCGGGTACGGCGGACGCCGTGATGACCGCCGCGAACGGTCTGGCGGCGGATATGCCGGCGGGTCGTCGCACCACAGCGGCGGCGCGGAGAAGAAAGACTCCTCGTCAAGCGGTGGCGGCTGGAAGCAATCGCGACGCGGTCGTTAGCGGTACGCGTTGAGCGAAAGAATCAAAGACCGCGCAAGTAAGCGAGCGTTTCCTCTTTGGTCATCGTCTTCTTGCCTCGCATCTTGAGCTCGATCCTGCGATAGCGTCGTTCCTGGGCGAGACGTTCGCGCAAAAACGCGAGCGCGATTTCTTGGACGCCACGGTAGCCGCCGAGCCTCGCTTCCTCCATCGCCTCATCGTACAGCGTCTTTGGCATCGTCAGGCTGATCTGTTTCGTGAGCATGTGTCGCCTCGTACGTTATCGTACGGAAACGTACGCGAGGAGATAAAGGTTTCGTTCTTTGCGAGACCGCAACCATTAAATATTTACACAGTTTTCACAGTTTTTATGCCGAACATCACGGTATCCGTATCCGAAGATCTCAAGCGCCGTATGGACGCGCTCGACACCGTGAATTGGAGCGGGGTCGCACGTCAAGCCATCGAGAAGCACCTGACGAGCTACGAGCGGTTCCGTGAACTCACGAAGCACAGTGAGATGACTGAGCAAGACGCGCTCGAATTGGGCCGTATCGTGAATGAGGGGATGGCGAAGCGTATCAACAAAGAGATAGAGGAATTGCGAGCGAAAGGCGAATGGCCCGCGCCTTCCGGCCGCGCCCGAACATCTTCCGGAAAACAGCGCTAAACGCAGTTAATGCGCGCCAGGCACCTGAGTCGGATGCGGCTTGTTATCGATGCGAACATCCTCTTTGCGGCCCTCATCCGGGACGGGAAGACCGCAGGACTCCTGTTCCATAAGCATCTCGACCTGCACGCGCCACGGCACCTCCAAGAGGAGCTCATCAACAATCTCGCGGAAATCCACCGCAAGACCAAGCGAACAGATATCGACGAAGCCGTACGGCGTGCTCTGGCTCGCATCACCATGCACGACCTCACAGAGCTCCGCGATACGTGGAATCGTGCCGCCGATGCGACCCCAGATCCCAAAGACACCGCCTATTTCGCTTTAGCCTTGGCGTTGCGGTGTCCGTTCTGGACTGCCGAGCGGGGGTTGGAGCGGCAGACGGCTGTGCGGGTGGTGCGGACCGAAGGATTGCTGCGCCGGTTCAAGAAGGCATAAAAAGACCGCACGGAACAAGACCCCGTATGGACGGGTTCGTGATCTCCGGGAAGGACTTGGGTTCTTTGGCGCTTGCGGATGCCTGTGCCCGGTGCTTTTGGGTTCGCCGGCACTGTGCACTGCCGTTCCAGATTTTTCCTGGTATATTTTCCTCCTTGGATGCGTATCAGAAGAAAGTGACCGCCTTGGGGATACCGGCGTGGTTGAAGGCTGTTGGGGTGGATGGGGAGGTGTTGGCGGGGACCTCTTCTCGCGTGTTTCGGACGGTTGTCGATGATGTGACGCTGACTGGTGTTCCTGACGAGATGGTGCGATTGTCGGATGGGACGTTAGCTATTTTGGATTACAAGACGGCACGGTTCACTGCGAATCAAGATACGTTATTACCGATGTATGCTGTGCAGTTGAATAGCTATGCGTTGATCGCTACCGCGTTGGGACTGGGAACGGTTTCACGATTGTTCCTGGTGTACTACGAGCCGAAGACGGATGTTGTTGATGCGGTTGATTCGACTGGTTTCACTATGCGCTTTACGCCGCACGTGCTTGCGATTCCGCTGGATCGCGACGGCGTTGTTGCTCTATTGCAGAGAGCGAAGGGGATCTGGGAACTGGCGACGCCTCCGGCTGGGCGGGAAGGATGCGCTGATTGCGAGAAGGTGAAGGGGTTGTGCGAGAGGGCGGGTTAGTTCACATATTTCCGGTTCAACCAGAAAGATTTCCGAAGATACGAAGAAAGTCAACTTAATACGTACAAGATTCTTAGTTCGGTGGAAGAAAATCAAGTCACTCGGGCGTTCTTTAAAGGAGAAATAAGTAAGACGGCGCACGATCGGATGCTCCTTGCCATCGCAGATAAAAGAAACGAAGAAATTCTAGAAAGAAAACGGAACAAACAAAGTATGTCCTCGTCAAAATGGAACTAAGGTTCAATTCGCGAACGGAAAAACTGCTCCGTTTCTTTGTCGAGGAAGCAAACGTAACACCCCTTCATACCGCGTGTAAGAAGAACCCGGTACACGTTTTTTACGTATTTCAAAAAATCTTCGTCTGTTTTTGCACGTTTAAGTGTTGCATCGGCGGAGTGCATTTTATCCCCGACCCAAGTTCCTGTTTCGAGATCAAAACGCAAATCTTTACCGAAAATAACACCCACATAGTCAAATTCAAACCCTTGGGCAGTGTAAATACAACCCACCTGATCAATACCGCCGGACTCATATGCCCATAATGACGTTTTTGGAATGCCCGCGGCCAGTTGTTTTGCCTCAAAATGTGCGTTCCAGGGTCGTCGATAATCACCGATCACGACATCTTCAATGAGTAATCCGTCTGGCTTTGGAGGGTGCCAATCCCAGCAATAACCGGCAGTAACTCTGCCAGTAGCTCCATCCGAAACCTTTTTCCTAATAGCATCATCTAATTCTTGAGGAGAGTGGAAGATTTTAAAATCGAATTCTTCGTGCAGATCCCAAATCACATTTGCCGTTCGCTTCACTCCCAAGGTGTTGTTTATCCAGTTAACGAACGCATCCGAACCGTTACAACGGAATTGTGCATCTAATTCGTGTTCGTGAATGACGGCGTCAAATTTTTCAGCATACGATTTGATCAAATCGATAGAACCAATTTCTCCAGGACGTACAATTTGATCCTCGTCAATGAAGAAAACGCACACTTTACCCGCGCGTAACAATTCGTTAATTTGTGCATCACCAGACGATTTTCGCATACGCAAAATCGTTTTTTCTCGAATACGATGCGCTTCGTCCATAATAAGAACATCAATGGCGTTTGGTTCGGCTTCAACGTAACTCAAAAAATATTTGAACTGCGCTGCGGCTTTGCTTCCAACAATCTTTCGCAACGTTTCTGTGAACGATTTTGAACCCGTGGCGTATTGAGCATTGAATCCCTTCGAATTAAGATCCGCCAATAACTTCAAGGCCACTACAGACTTGCCAGTGCCCGGTCCGCCCTTGATAATCACAACATTTTTCTTATGATCGACAAATCCACGACGAACCATGTTGAGAATTTTGTCGTAGACGATGAGCTGTTCATCGATGAGCGTATAGTCTTTCGTCAACGAACCAAGCATTTTTGCTTCCGTGCCGGTAAGTTTTGCCTTCACGATTTGCCCGACGTGATCCATAAGCTTCTTGCTCGGGCGGTATTTGCTTTCTTCGATTTTTTTAAGTACGGTTAGACCGTTTCCTCCACACAATCTACCGTGCAAGAAATCTTTCAGCGCATCTACATCATCGGCAGTATACAGCGGAAACCGCTCTACAATACCGGCGAACTTGGTAGCAAATAGCGGATCAGATTCCATGACGTGGTGGTTGTGCAAATAGGTGCACGCGTGCAATGAAACAGAATCATCTCCCTGAAACGCCGTGTGCGTATCTTCAAGATACGTCAAATATTGTCCAACCTGTGCTGATGGATGAAGAACATCTCGGTGCGCACCACCCACCCAAGTCAATACCTCGTTCTCTCCTTCCGAAGGAACGCATTTTTCCCATTGCTTTAACTCGATGATGACTGCTCGATCAGATCCTCCCGCATCGGTGCCGCAGATAAGGCAATCAAGGCGCTTCGATGTGAGGGGGAGTTGATATTCCAAAATAATCCCGTGATCCAAGAGATTAGCGTACTGGAAAACTTGTGAAATCGCACGAAGAGAGTTTCGCCAGGAGTTTAATTCTCCGGGTGAGGGGTTGTACCGAAAGTATTCGAAAAACGCCAACTTAAGCTTGTCAGCAATTTGATTATGGACGGAATCCGTGATGAATTGTTGAGAAGAACCGGCGTAAAGGCGCATCTTACAACTCCACAATGCCTGTTTTCATGAATGTGCGTTCGACTGGAGAAAGACTATAAAAACCCGTTGGTATTTCAGATAATAAGATTCAATCCGCTCCAGCACATCACTCCGATTTGTACCTGACAAAATCAGAGTCGAAGCGTAACTTTCTTAGCGCGGCACGAAAATCAGTATCCTGACAAGAACCAAATGTTTTTTCATACTCTTTTTTCAGAGAATTCTGCTGTGACTTTTCAAGAACATACCACGCCCAGTCCGGGAGTTTCTTAATGTCTCGTGCAATCACATCGACAGTTGTTTCCGATCTCAGAAGTATTTTATAAACACCTTTAAGCTGATCTATAATGTCGGGTAATTCGTCGATTTGACAAAATACCTTCACCAGATCTAAGACGGGACCCACCTTTAATCCATTCTCTTGTGCAGTAATGCACAACTCCAAGTTTTCTCGAATGGATTCGTAATCTTCCCAAGTCAATTCCGTGCAAGGAATTGGGTCGTTCCATTCTTTATCGAGGGGTGGTAGGCTTGATTTTTCCCAAAATGAGATCCCGTCCCGAATACGAAAATTTTCGGGGAGTTTCTTTAATTCTTCAAAAATAGTGCGGTGCGTATCCTCTGATAATTTAAGAAACTCTTTGCAGGGCTTGGAACCACCGAACATCACAGTGACCGCAACGGTGTTATTCCCATAGTGAATCATTCCCCAATGAATTTTATTCTTATATTCTTGTTTAGAAATGATTTTTGAGTCCGGGAAATTCATCCAAACATCGCGTCCTTTTTCCTCGGCTGCATCGGACCAATCCGGATTGAGTTCTCGAAAGGTTCGATGATCGTCACAATCAAACAAAGATCTTGTTTCTTCTTTGAACTCCGCAAAATCGAAAACCGGATCGCCTTTGAATGCTTCAAAGACATACATCTGATATGCTCGGATGAGAAAATCTGTAGCGTCTTTTTTTGTTCGTTGTTCTCCACCAATTAACTTTGTTTTCCCAAACCCCTTGGGGTACGGCAAATGTAACACGTGTTCTTCGCCAAAGTATTTTTTGTATAACGGACGTTTGATGATTGGAAAATTTCCACACTCCACAGCAATTTCATGGCCGTTTTTTCCGTAAACATCGACGCGAAACCGTTTTAGAGTGCCATAAAATTCTACTTCAATCCATTTCTTATCTATGATTATGTCTTCCTCGCGGTACCCCTTTGCCAGCAACATGGCTTTTGCCTGCGCTTTCAAGAGGTGATGTCTGGTCGATTCCACCATAATTCTAAAACTCGTTGTATTTTTTATTTGATCCCTTTGATTTTTCGACAGGGTACTTTAACTCGTTTTTAGCAAGCTTACCGCGGAGCGCCGCCGATAAATCTATGTTATTCATCTGTGCAAATCGCAGCAGGAAGAAGAAAACATCCGCGAGTTCTTCCTCTATAGCTTCGCGTTTTTTTGGTTCGGAAAACATCTTCTTCATTTCGTCTTCAGACTTGAAACGGAAGTGCTCCAAGAGCTCAGAAGCTTCAGTAATCGCCCCGATGGCTAATTCCTTAGGATTGTGGAATTGGTCCCAATCGCGAGCCTCACAATAGGCTTGAACGCGCGTCTTCAGATCCTGGATGTGCTCTTCTCGGTCCATAAGAGTCAAGAGGGACCGGTCATATAAAAACTCGACGCCATCCAAATCAAATTCGTCACTCTAAGAACGACCCTTCGAAACATACGCCAAAGTATCCGGGAACTATTCTAGCGAAGAAGGTGCTGAAACAACACCGCATCGAAGCACTCAATCCCGACTACCCCTTCTTCTTGCGCGTCGCCAAGAACGCCTCGAAGTCGGCTTGCGTGCCGGGAGATCGGAGGTTCACTCTCACCTCGCCGTGCTCTCGCGCTTCGCGCATGAGCTCGAGCGCCATCGTATCGCGTTCCTTCGCCGTCATAGACGTGGTCTTACGCCCTTTCGCAACAGCAACCAGCTGTTTGCGGTTCTGCTCCTGTGAGTCCATTCCGAGGAGGACCATCAGTTCGGCAACCCTCGTTTCGCTGGGAACGCCACCCGCAATGCCGATCTCTCCGCCAACGTCTCCCGTTCGATCTCTTCAAAGATGCGCATCCGATCCTCGGGTGTCAACTGTCTCGTCTTTTTCCCTTTCGCGCCCTTCACGAGCTCGTCAAGCCACGTCTTGTGGTGCCGATAGATGTCGCGGCGCACCGCATCGCGCACGTACTCTTGCACGCTGAGGTATCCTTGCGCGTTCGCGACTGTGCGCACTTGCCCGAGGAATTCAGGCGTCATACGTACAGCAATCATATCGGCCATACAGCGGAGAGGTGGAAGAAGATATATATAGATATCGGTAGATATCAGATATATTCTGGTTTCCTGATGAGAATGCCGGTGAAGGGGAAATCCTTGATATTGCGCGTCACTAAGGCGTCTGCATAGCGTACAGCGAGCACGTAGTGCAAGGCATCGGCGGCGTGCGTGGGGAGACGTCGGGCCGCGATCAGATCTTCGTCGGTCGGTGCAACAAAAGAGACTTTTTTGTTGTGCCGCAATTCCTGTACGATGGTGTTGCCTTCCTCGTGGAACCCGATGTTCTGCAGTTCCCGAAAAAGAAGATCTGAGAGTATCAGCGTGTGCTCACAAGACAATGCGCGCAAGAAGAGGCTCGCCGATGACGGATCTCGATCATCGAGAATGTCCACGATGACGTTCGTGTCCAGGTACAGGCGCATAGACAAGACAAGTCTCGTCCGTTTCAAATGCGTTCGGAGAGGGAAACCGGAAGAGTTCCGGATCCAGCCAGAAAACTCATCGCTTCTTCTTACGTTCTGCCAAGAACGCCTCGAAGTCGGCTTGCGTGCCCGGTGGGCGCATAAACTTGTCTACGAGCGCTTGGCGTTGCGCTGGCGATTGATGAAGGAAATCGAGCGCTATCGCGTCACGTTCTGCCCGCGTCAACGACTTGATATTCTGCCCTTTCCCGATACCGGCAAGCCGTTTGAGGTTCGCGAGGTTCTGCTCCTGTACTTGCCGTCGAACCGCTTCGCGGATAAATTCTTGCGTGCTCGCGTAGCCTTGGTCTTTAACGATACGTTCGGAATCCGCAAGCAGTTGCGGCGGGAAACGGACACTCACGAGGGGATGCGCCACGCAGGTCAGTGATCGAGCGAGAGATATAAAGGTTATCATTTGACATCAATTGGTTTCATCACTCGAGGGAACGGAAAATCCCGTACATTACGCGTCACGAGCGCATCACAGGAGCGAGCAACGGCGTAATGGAGGGCATCCGATTGGTGAGTCGCCAGGGTGGTGGCGAAACGTTCATCCTCGACGGTTATGGGGAGAATGGATATTTTCTTATTACAGAATGCCAGAAACCAGACGATTCTGCCTGCGAGATCCTGACGATTGAGTTCAAAAAAGGTCAGATCGGAGATGCACAGTTCATGAGCGCACGCGATCGCGGCCATAATGAGATCCGTCGACGGTTGATGCCGCTCCAGGAGAAAATCCATAATCACGTTCGTGTCCAGGTACAGGCGCATAGAGGAGGTAAGTCTCGTCCGTTTCAAATGCGTTCGGAGAGGGAAACCGGAAGATTTCCGGAGAAAACGGATCGCAACGGTACGCACCGCGGCCCCCTCAATTGTGTCTCGCCTCGGCACTCCTCAAAACGGCGATTCGGGCGATGAATATAAATATGCCAATACACGAGCGAGCGCGAAGCGATATGAAAACACGACATCTCGTATTCTTCGTGCTCGCGCTGGCCCTTCTCGCGGGGGTGCGCGCCGAGGATCTCAGCTGTCAATACACCGTAGATGAGACATACGTCGTGGACGAGGATCATTGGTATGAGGGTTCAGAACTTCTGAATGGCGCGCCCAGGATAGAGGAGGAAGTCGGTCTCGACGTGAATCGGTATAACTTTCGTGTCTACAACCCGTTCGAATTCCCCATACTGCTTCGGATCGATTATGAAACCCTCTCCAATTGGTATGGTAACGGCGTTGGCGGAGGACAAGCAGAGATTCCATCCAAATCAAGTGTTTGGGTGGAGACCTATCACAGCAACAGCGGCAACATCGCAAATCGGCGAATCAGCATTCTAGAACCGGAGTTGGAACACAGACTCGAGAAAGTCACCCGTACTCGTTTGGTTTGCGAACAGTGCTTGGGAAAGAATTGCACGAACGACGGTGAAGCCTGCTCGAACCCGGAAGAATGCGGCGGAAAGCACTGCGTCAGCGGATATTGCTCAAAAACTTCAACGTGCCACAACAACGATTGCAAATGCGCCGCCCAGCGGGTACAGTGCCCGGACAATATGCGCTGCGTCCCGACCTCGTCCATTCTGATTGGCGGAACTCCGCTCTGCTCCCCCAGAGAATGCACTACTGGTTTTGTGAATCCACAGACCGGATTATGTGAGAAGGAGAATTGCGACGCGAATGAAGTGCGGTGCGTCGATCGACGATGCGTCATTGTGAATACCACGGAGATCGGACAAGCGCCAAATTGCCGCAGCGAAGAGTGCAAGACCGGATACCTCGAGCCAGACACCGGACTGTGCGCGAAGAAACCGTTCCTGACGCGTATTGCAGAATTCTTCAGAAAACTCTTCAATTAACCTGGAACGTCAGGGTCAGTGTTGTGTCTTGAAAAAATATGCACTCGAGATTCCTGCAACAAGAGTCGCCACCCACCAGAATATGGTGCCTGCGCCTGAAGCGCCGGTCGCCGGCGCCACACAAGCAGTAATCCCGAACAACAGAGTCAAGAACGCCAGTCCAAACGCTAAGAGCCGATGCCCCAGGTAACTCGAAAACCCCATAGCGCGAAGTTGGATTTGGAGAAATAAATACATTTCGCTTAGGAGACCAGTACGGACATCCACGCACCGCGGCCCATCTGCTCGCGTCTTGTTTCGGGGCTCGCCGTAGTGACGTCGGCTCCGCCTCGTCACACTCGCCCCTCAGGTCAATGCCAAGGCGGTGCTGGTGAACGTCAACGATGCGAACACCCCCACCGCAGTATCACTCCCCCGCACTTCTCCCGCAACCTTCATAAACGCCTTTTTTCGTCACGTGGGACTATGGATGTTCGCAACCGCTATCTCCTGCACACTGTTCGCACCATCTTCGGCTTGCTGATGCTCGCAAGCGGCGTCTTTGGGCTTCTCACGATGAACGACTTCTCGCAAGTGCCTCCAGAGATGGTCCCGATCACGCAGGCGCTCATCGACTCCGGTATCCTGTATATGATCAAGATCACGGAGGCGGTGGTCGGTCTCTTGCTGGTCCTGAACCTGTTCCCGGCGCTCGCCGTCATCTTCATCGCACCGGTAGCGGTCGGTATCGTCGTGGTGAACGCGCGCCTCACGCCCGCGTTCCTCCCTGTAGGTCTTGTCGTGTGCGCGTTCACTGCGTACCTGGGCTACGCGTACTGGCCGAAGTACCGACAACTCTTCGTGCGATAGCCGCCACCCTCTGACCACTGGACAGGCACGGCCGGCGGGCATAAAATCGGAAATCATATAAATATGATATTCATACCTCCGGTCATGTCCATCGATACCGCCAAGATGTCGGCACGCGGCCAGATCGTCATCCCGAAGGATATCCGCGAAACCGTCGGCGCCAGAGAGAACACCATCTTCTCCATCGCGGCCATAGAGGGTCGTATCGTCCTGAAACCGCTCGACACGGAACGCATCCGGCGCGACCTGGAGGATTTCCGGGAATTGCGCCGGAAGGCACCTAAGTACTCCCAGGAGCGTATCGATCGGATGGTTCGTGACGCTCGACAACGCATCAAGGATCGTGCTTGACACCAATATCCTCGTCTCTGCGGTGCTCAAACCGGAAAGCGGTCCCGCCCGGATCATCGAGTTGGTGGTCCAAGGGGTGTGTCGGAGCTACACCTCGCCTGCGATCCTTGAGGAGATGTGGGAAGTCGCCAGGGACGAACCCGACCTCCGGGCGCTCATCACGATCTTCACCGCACATAGCGAGCTGACCACGCCGGAACCGGTGAGGATCTGCCGAGACCCTGACGATGACAAGTTCCTCGCGTGCGCGCTCGCGACCAACGCCACCTTGGTGACGGGAGACAACGATCTCCTGACGCTGGACGGCATACTCCCCATCGACATCGTCACACCCGGCACGTTCTTGCGATGTCTTGAGGACGCCTAGTGCGCCGTCATCGGGTAGCGCAGGACGGCCGCTATCTTGCCCATCTCGCGCAATTGGACCCCTTCGCGCGTCTGGTCGCTGATCAGCACGACTTTCGCGCCGGTCGTCTCGGCGGCTTTCTCGAACTCTTCGATCGTCGCGTCATCCAGGTCCTCGGACAATAATATCAGGTCCACCGCGCCGTACCCGATGTAGGTGAGGACGTCCTTCTTGCCGTACGCGGCCAAACCAGTATCCTTCGACAGCTCGTAGAAGAACTTCTGCATCAGTTTCTTCTCTTCAGCCACTTCTTCCGCGGCCAACAAGTCTTCGGATTTCTCCAGCAATTCCTGCAAACCGAACTCCCCGGTATACGACAGGTCTTTCGTTCCTAAAATCTTCCTCTGCACCTCGCCCGTCACGTACCCGGTCGCGTAGAACTGGTTCACGGTCACGCCAGGACCGCCTAGAATGATCCCTTTCAGGTCGTTGCCCATAGGCAAAAATTGTTCCTTCATGTACTCGGCGATCTTCTTGAAGTGCTCGACAATAGCGCCTTCGCGCAAGCGTTCGAAACGCACCGCCGACTGTCCGCCGCTCTTATGCTTCCCCGGGACTTCGCTGTGCGTCTGGACCAAGGGGATGATCGTCTTTCCTTTGAGCAACGCCAGCATCGCGTCACGACGATCCAAGACCACAAGCCCGTACGTGTTCTCCTGGTCGACGATCGCGCGGATCGGGTCGAGGATGAACTCCTTGTCGCACCGGTACAAGCGTTGCGTGGAGGGAATGGGCATCTCGATGGACCACACGCGCACATCCGACTGCCCCTCGCGCTCGGACACGTTCCCGGAGAACGCCGCCAAGCCGTTGGGCGGGGTCTTGCCCACGCCGCGCAGATGCACGATCATGCGCTCGAGCGCGTCCACCACGTTCGTGCGCGTCTGCTTGCTCTTGATGTTCTCCGCCGTGCCTTGCTCCTGCTGGAGCTGGTTGATGATCACGTTGAGGTCGTACCCGGCGGGCGCGTATACCGAGACCAGCTCTGTCCCCCGGCCACGGTACGCGGAGAGCTCCTTCACGAAGTGCTTGAGCTTGTGGCGCATAGCCGAGTCGATCTTGTGCGTGTCCGTACCGATGACGCCCATAGTTCTCGACGGTGAGGGACCACCAGGGATATTTAAAGTCGTTGGTGGGGACACACCCACTGGACAACTCCGCGTAGCGCATTTGAAGGAGTGCCAGTGGCGTCAGGAAATGCCTCTCCTCTACCTCGACACGAACGTGATTATGGACTTCCTGCTGGATCGGTACCCTGCATCGACCAAGCTCATCGAGGACGCGATAGCGTGCCATCACCGTATCGCGATCTCGGATCTCACCGTCATCGAGCTCTCGAAACACGGTCTCGCGAGCGAGGCCGCCAATTTCATCCGGTGGCTCAAGGTGAACGACAAAGTACAACTCCATACGATTTCGATGCGCGATCGTGCAGAAGCGACACTCTGCACCGGGACGCATTACCAGGATGCATTGCACAAGGTCTCGGCAATGCAGTGCCGTGCCGACGCGCTCGTCACGCGCAACATCCGGGATTTCACCTGTTTCACGGATATCGCTATCCGGAGGCCTGATGACATATGATATCAAAAGAGAACATTTATAATCGTGAAACGCTTGCTGAGATCATGCCCGGCACGCTCGTGAACCTCCGCATGCCCCACGACCTCATCAAAGATGCCCGGGATGCCGCGAAGGAACGCGGATTCTCGAATATCCAAGGATTCTTCAAGGAAGCCTTGCGGCGGGAAATCATCCAGTATCGTGAGGAGAGGGCGAAACGGGAGCTCCTCAAGATGCGCGGCATCGCGAAAGGGAAGAAGATACGGGTGCTCACGCCTAAGGAACGGGAGGCGCTTGCTATGAAGCACTTCCCACCACCGAAGTAGGATGCCGCAAGCCCCGATCTGGCCGTTGACGCGCCTGCCGTTTTCCCATCGGTTACAGCAGTACTACCGTCTCCTTAAATAGAACTGTTATTTTACGGCAGTACCGTTACAGGTGATACCTATGCGCACACCCATCGTCATCATCCTCGCACTGCTCCTCATCCCCGGCGCGTTCGCCGAGCTGCGTCTGGACGACATCCAATTCGACCCGGCGATCATCGCGAGCGGGGACGAGGTGGATATCATCGTCCAGTTCCACCAAGAAGGCCTGTCGACGACCGACCAGCGCATCGGCAACCCAGACTACCGCTTCGGCGTCACGCTCCTGGCGGACGACACCCTCACGGAGAACCACATCCTCTTTATGGATGCCCAAGGGGATGACCTCCAAGGCATCATCACGCGCGGCGGCACGTACAGCAAGCGCTTCCGTGTGAAAGTCCTCGACGACGCACCTGCTGGTTCGTACGAGTTCAAGCTCGTCGGCCAGTGGTACCGCGACGGCGTAGCCGAGGCCGGCGAGCAATACCTACGCTTCACGATGCCCGTCAAGCGCGAAGGCATCCAGCTCGCTATCGCGAACGTCGAGAGCGACCCGCGCCGCGTGCGTTCAGGCGATAAGGACGTGCTCTTGCACGCGACGGTCGTGAACACCGGCGAGAAGCAGGCGAAGGACGTCCGCATCCTCCTCACGTACCCAGAAGGCATCTCGAGCTCGTACGCGGACGGGAATAGCCGACACCTGGGCAGCGTCGCCCCTGGCGAGACCCAAGGGGTCGAGTTCAGCATCGACACCGACCGCGGCACCCCCGCGGGCACGTACCAGATCGGGTACTTGATGATCTATGAGGACACGGACGGCAACCGATACGAGGATCACGCGTTCTTCCCCTTCGTGGTGAAGAAGCGACCCGATATCATCGTCACGGCCGTTACGGGCGAGGGGCGAGCCGGCGAAGAGATCGAACTGCGCGTCACGCTCAAGAACATCGGCGAGGAGACGGCCGACACGGTCGACGCGCGCATCCTCAAGAGCGCGAGCCAACCCTTCGAGATGGACGTGCGCTCCGACTACGTCGGTGAACTCGCGCCCGGCGAGGAAGGAACAGCGGTGTTTCGCATCCTCGCGGACCGCGACGCGGAGCTCAAGGAGCACCGCATGACCGTGCTGATCCGCGCCACCGGCGACAGCGAGGAGAGCGACACGAGCGTGTACACGTTCACCGAGAGCGCCCCGCTCCCCATCACGGGCAAGGCCCCCAACCGCTGGCCGTACATCGCCGGCGTCGCCGCGCTCGCGATCATCATCGGAGCGATCGTCGCATCGACGACGCGCAAGCGCCGCACGTAAGCAGCACGTGCCGAGCCGCCCCCAATGACCCGACGATTGCGCGATCTGGAGAAGCCGAGCCGACTCAAAGACGCGCTGCGCGCTATCGCGGGCATCCAGGTGCGCCACCCGTTCCTCACGCTTGCCGCCGTGCTCGCCGTGACGATACTCCTGATCGGCGGCATAGCGCAAGTACGCACCGTCGCTTCCCTGGAGCAGATGATGCCGCGCGATGTGCCCGAGATCACGGCGTTCAACGACCTGCGTGACGCAGGGCTCGGCCAGGATATGCTCGCAGTCGTCATCAGCATCGACCCTGACGCGCGCGACGCGCCAGGCACGGACATCCTCGCCTACAGCACGTACGCGTACGTGCGCGACCTCAAGGCGCGCCTCGCGCGGGAGGATCTCGTGCTCACCGCCGACGGGTTCAGCGACGTGGTCGAGGCGGCAGCCGCGCAAGCGGGCATCACGGTCACGCCGGCGACATACGATGCGCTCATCGCGGATGATCGCGTCAAGGAGGCGCTCTCGCAATTCGTGAACCCCGACCGCACCGTCACGACCATCCTCTTGAGCACGGATGTGAGCGCGGACGACTTGCGTATGAACCTGCTTGCGGACGCTATCGCGCAAGACGTCACGGCAGCGGGCCAACCCTCGGGCGTGCGTATCGCGATCACGGGCACACCCGTCATCCAACAGCGCCTGGGCGAGGTGATCGAACACGATCGCAAGCTTACCGAACGCCTCAGCGCGCTGTTCGTGTTCATCCTCGTCGCCATCGTGTTCGGAAGCGTCATCGCCGCGTTCGTCCCGATGGCAAGCATCATCCTATCGATCATCTGGCTCTACGGGATGATGGGCTACCTCGGCCTCCCCATCAGCACGCTCGCAGGGGGCGTCGCGGCGATGGTCATCGGCATCGGGGTGGAT
>CAYNGK010000014.1:0-23856 GCA_964396935.1 uncultured Methanosarcinales archaeon
AACTGGAACGACCCGGAGATCGAAAAGGACAACCCCGGCGTCGAACTTCCGGACTTCGGCCGCCTGGATGTCGGTGAGCGCGATCGCGTGCTGCACGTGTACGAAACGATCGTCACGGTGGTGCGCGACATCCTCGCGCTCGAAGGCACGAAGGCGGTCGCGCCTGAGGAGGCGGTGAAGCTGTTCGAGCGGGAGATCGTCCACAAGGGGCACCTGCCCGAGCGTACGCTGCGCCAGCTCAAGGAGCTCGAGAAGGCGAAGAAGGACTACGACGCGGGCAAGCTCTCGAAAAGCGAAGCGTCAGAAGCCCAGAAGGGAGCGGGCGAGCTGCTCAAGATGCTCATCGAGCACGTCCAGCGCGTCAGGGGGCGTGAGCTCGAACGCGTACGCGTGCGCCTGCAGCACGGCGAGCAGGTCGGTGAATTGCTGATCCTCGGCGAGCAGGCGTTCCTCACGACCGACCTTGAAGCGAACGAACGCGAGATGCGCGTGGCGCGCATCACGCCCGAAGGCGCGCTCACGAGCGTCAAGGCAACGACGCTTGAGGAGCTCGAGCGCGCGCTCGCGGACGCGAAGCCGACCGGTCGCGTGACGATCACGGACCGGCTGCTTGCGGACCTGCGCGGGATCTTAGGCAAGGACGTGCGCGTGCTCTTGTGAGCGTCAGGGCCTGACCAAATCACGGGGTACTTGCGAGTATCACGTATCGCCGTCTTGCCGGAAAGCTTTTAAACGTCTTGGGGCTCGCTCGCGACGGTGAGTGCGTGAGGACCGACGTTCGAGTGATTGACGCCATGACGGTGCGCCCAGTCACTGCGCACCCGACGATGAGCGTGCGCGATGTCGCGGCGCTTATGGACCACCACAATGTCGGAAGCGTCCTGATCAAGGACGGCAACGAGCTCGTCGGGATCGTGACAGAGAACGATTACGTGCGTCGCATCGTGCTTGAAGGGTACGATCCGGACGCGACACGCGTCAACCAGGTCATGACGAAGGACATCATCACCGTCTCACCCGGTATGGATATCTCGGACGCGCTGCTGTTGATGAAGGATATGGACATCCGACACCTGCCGGTGGTGGATGAGGGCGCGCTGATGGGGTTCATCACGATGAAGGACATCCTCAAGGTCCAACCGGATCTCCTGGAGAACGTGCGCGACCTGTTCATCCTGCGCGAAGAGGACCGCAAGCCCATTCGCCGCGACGCGACGATCAGCGCCGAGGAGCTGGAGTAACGCGGCTGAATTTTCGGATCTCTCCCACCATATCGCTCGCGAGATACGTGTAGCCACGGTGCTTCTTCGCGAGGGTGTCGCCGATGCGCTTGTTGAGGATCGACGCGCTGATCGCCGCTTGGCGAGGGGCCAAACCTTGCGCCCAGAATCCAGCGACGAGTCCTGCGAGCACGTCCCCCGTGCCGCCTTTCGTGAGGCCAGCGTTCCCGCCACGGATGGTGTCGACGCCGTCCGCGCCTAGGAGCTGATCCGCCGGCCCTTTGAGGAGGATGAGGTTGCGGTCCGCGACGAACCGGCGCATCGGTCCACGAACCGCTTTCGCGTGCGCGGTGCTGATCGCCGCGTTCTTGAGGAACAGCGCGAACTCCCGCTGGTGCGGGGTGAGGATCGCGTCCGCGAGGCCGGTCGCGCTGATCGCCTTGATCCCGTCGGCATCGATCACCTTGCGGTTGGGCAAGCGCGCAAGCGCGCGCATGAGCCGCTGCGTCTTCGGGCGCAGACCTGCGCCATTGCCAAACAGGATCACGTCGGCACCTCTCGCGAGCCGCGCGATGCGCGCGTAGTGCGCGGGCGTGAGATACGCGCCCGGGAGCTTCACCGTGATGAGGTCGGGGGAGAGCGTGTTGATCGCCCACGCGACCTTGCTTGGGGCGGCAATCTTGACGGTATCGCATCCTGAACGAAGCGCTGCGAGCCCGGCGAGCGCAAGCGCGCCCACGTAGTCTTCACTCCCGCCTACAATCAGGACGCGACCGTTCTCGCCCTTGCGACTGTCAGGCCGACGACGAGGGAGGACCAACACGGGACGCGCACGCATGCACAGGTACCGGGTGCGGCACTATAAGAAGATTACAGCTTCGCGAACGCGCCGAGGAAGTCCTTGTTGCGCTTTTGCAGGCGTTTGGACGCCTCCTTGAGCGCATCGGCGACCTCACCCTTGCTCTCGACGATGAACTTCGGCACGCCCACCAGCGGGTGGTCGATCGTGTACGCGCTCACCGTGATCTGCTCGTCGTTCCAGAGCTCGCTCTTGAGCGCGTTGCAGAACGTGTGATCGACGCCGCGCAGCTCGAACACGATACGGTGCTTCTTCCGTTCAAGGACGTGCAGCTCCATAGGTCTAGACCTGCGAGAACAGCCAGGGGTTTATAAAGATTCCTCCGAGGTCCCGGGCAAACGCTTAAAAGCCGCCACGCCCTGGGCGTCCCCATATGCCTCGCATCCGACGATCACACGGCGGCAGCACAAAGCTCGAGCTCATCCGTAAGGCCGGCCACGTGCTCATCGGGGTCGGCATCGCGTGGGGCGTCGCCTCAGGGGTTCTCGATGCGTGGGTGCTCGCGTTCCTCACAGTCGTGCTTGGCGCGATCGTGCTGTACAACGCGTTCTTCGAACAGGAATTGCTCGCTCGCGTGCTCGCGATCAACCGCGCCGACGCCGAGATCCCGGGCCTCGATCTGCTCGCGTACTTCATCGGCTGCCTGCTCGCGGTCGCGCTATTCCCGCGTGAGATCGCGCTTGGGGCGATCCTGATCCTGGCGATCGGCGACCCGCTCGCGCATATGTTCAGCACGAGCTTTGGCGGGCGCCGCGCGGCCGTGACCGCGATGAGCTACCGCTACGGCTTCCTCGCCGGGTCCTTGGGCGGCGCGCTCGCCGCGTGGATCCACGTCCCGTTCTTCCCGGCCCTGTTGGCCGCGCTCGCGGCGATGTTCGTCGAAGCGGGTGAGTTACGCATCGCCGATCACCACATCGACGACAACCTCACGATCCCGCTCGTGGCGGGCTTGGTGCTGTGGATCTTATGGTCGATCGCCATCGACTTCAACATCGTGTGGCTCTGGGCGGCGTGAACTACTTTTGTGACGAAGAGCGCATCTTCAAATAGCGACGAAATTGCATAGAGTAGGAACTGATGATCAAGGAAATTCCTGATAACACACTCAACATCGAGCACAAGATCAGCACGAACGCGACAAGTTTCAGCGGCGTCATAGACAAATCTTGATTCTGAATGGAGGCGTAGCTGTACGTGTCAAGCAGCACTTCCAATAATATGCAAAATATCATTAAAACAAAACTGGCGGCAGCTATGGCTAGACCCCACCACCCCCATTTTCTCATAATCTTGGGTGAAGGCCAAGCCGCACCACCGAGTAAGAGAACACCTACCACAACATAGGCTAAAGCGACTAGCACCGAACTCCAGAGCAGGATGGAGGATTTTGCGAAATCGACAATCAACCGCCCATCAAACGCCACCACATCAACGACTTCGAAAAGTATCGACAAACATTCCATAATAGCTACAACCCCAGCTGCCGATTTACCGAGACTAGAAACCCCGCTGGTTGTGAAAAGGCGGTATGCAGCGCAAATGCCAACCAGTGACCCACCTATGGTTACGAATCGGACTCCGGGAGCCATATCCGCAAAGGAAAATTCTCCAGCATAGATGAGAATCAGTGAGTGAATTATTAAGTAGGCACTCAGGATTGAAAAAGCACCCAAAGCCGCCGATTTCCAGTCAAAACGCTTCTTCATCGTCGATTCAAAACCACAAAGAGCGACTTAGGTTAAATAATTAATCAAAAAAGAAAGGAAATCGACGAATCTTATTTCTTCGAGACCTTCTCTTCCTTCAGGATCGCCTTCGCGATGAGGAACACCACGAACGCGACGATCACGAAGTAGATGAGCGCCCCAAGAAACGCGCCCCAGCCGACCACGATCGGACCCATACTGAACGTAGCGGTCTGCCACGCGCCGCCCGGGATGAATGGCGTGATGATGGGCATAACGACGTTGTCGACCAAGCTCTTCACGAGCGTGTTCGCCGCAGCGCCGATGATGAACGCGACCGCGAGACCGATGACCTTGTACTCCTGGAGGAATTCCATAAACTCCCCTAAGACCCCTACGACTTTCTTCACCATTGGTATACCCCCCCTGGACGGTCGAACACCGGCCAAAGATGCCTGTAGCGCGCAACACCGAGTATTAAAACACTACGGTACCCAAAGGTTTATCTGTCGCGGGTGACGGCACCGGCGGGAACAACAGGTGGTGATGACCGTGGCTCTCAAGCTTCCCGACTCGATGGAATCGCTCGTGTACTTCTCCCGCAGGACATTGGCTGAAGACAAAGGCAAGGCGATCGCGTGGACGCCGAAAGCTACGTGCACGAAGTGCAAGAAGGGCTTGATGGGCAAGCCGGTCGAGAAGGGTAAGATCAAGGTGCGCGCGTCGGAGTACGTGTGCCCCAAGTGCGGGTTCACGGAACCCAAGGCGGCGCACGAAGCGACCCTCAAGACGAACATCATCTATGATTGCCCATTCCCCAAGTGCGGCAAGCACGGGGAGACGACCGTGCCGTTCGCCAGAAAGAGCTTCTACGGCAAGAAGGCGATCGTGTTCGTGTGCGCGGCGTGCGGCGAGAAGCTGGGCATCACGAAGAAGCTCAGCACCGCACCTGATTTCATCGCGAAAGTGTCAGGCAAGACCGTCAAGGCGAGCAAGGACGCGGTCGATGTCGACGAGGACGACGATTTCTAAGCATCCACACGTTCAAGAGGTTCGTGAACGGCGGATTGCGCGGTCGAGCGTCGCGTAGCGTTCCTGCGTCACGAGCGGGTATTCGAGGCCAGTCACACCAGGGGCGCGATATATGAGATCCGATTGCTTGGCGAACTCCGCTATCGAGGACACCTCGATGTATGCGCGGACGCGATCCTCAACCACCGCCGCACGGATCCCCCGTTCCTGCAACGCGGTAAGGACCGCCTCAAGCGGCGTACGTGGTGTTGCGGTAACCAGAATCTCCATCTCGATGGGTAGCATCGAGAGCGTAGACGCGTGTGCGCTCATTCAAATACCTTCTGGAAATGCGAAACGCACGTAAATGCCGCTCACCAACCACCCTCACGATGATCCCGCTCGCCACACTCCGCCCCGCAGAACTCGTCTTTGACGCTCATATCACCGGCATCCTGCCGGAAGGGGTCATGCTCTCACAGACTCGGTTCTACCCGACTGGCGGCGGGCAACCCAATGACACAGGCACGCTTGTGAAAGATGGTCGGACGTACCGGGTGACGGATGTGCGTAAGCACGAGCAAGGCCCCCTACACGTCCTTGACACGACCGAGGGTCTCGCGGTCGGGGATCCGGTCGTCGGTTCGGTCGACGCGACGCGGCGATCGCTGCACCGCCGCATGCACACGGCGATGCACGTCCTGTGCGCGGTGCTCGAATCGGCGGCTGGGACGCGCATCACCGGCAACCAGATCGGGGAGGAACGCAGCCGATTGGATGTGGACTTGCCCGCGTACGATCCCGAGCTCATCCAGCGAGCGGTGGACGATGCGAACGCGATCATCGCGCGCGACTTGCCTGTGTCGCGCAAGGTCGTGTCGCGCGAGGAGTTCCTCGCTGATCCGTCGCTTGTGAAGCTCGCGGCCGGATTCCCCGAACACATCCTCGAGGTGCACCTCGTCACGATCCCGGGTGTGGATGCGCAGGCGTGCGGGGGCACGCACGTGGACCGCTTAGGTGAGATCGGGCGGATCGCCTTGCTCAAGTCAGAGAACCGCGGCAAGAACAACCGACGGGTCTACTTCGGGCTCGCGTCGTGACGACGCAGCTCCGAAACCCTGCGCACATCGAGCTTTTTGCTCAGCAGCAGCAAGGCGGTCGTGCCTGCACCCACGATAGAGGAATAGAGGCTGGCGAGCGTGAACCACGCCACATCGGGAGCGAGCAGTTCCGGGTGTGCGATTGTGGTATCGTGCGCGAGCTGGTACGCTTCCGTGCCGTAACCGGCAGCGAGCGCGAAGGCGCCAAGAGCGATAGCGCCTAAGGTACTGCGCGTGATGTACTCCATGGCCTTCACCGAGCGGTACGGCAATCCATCAGGGACGTAGAAGGTCTCCGGACCACGAGCCCACGCATCCGCGCTCTGTTGTATGCGAGTGAGCTCTGACTCGAGATTCTTCTCCGGTGGCGAACGTTCCATGGTGGAGGGGGGTATCAACGCACCATAAAAGCATTGTGGCGAGACGCCTACCACACGTCGGCAACCGTTGCCTCGAGTCGTGTGAGGTCGATGCGCACAGGGTGCGACGTGTCGTCGCGCGTCCATACGCCGGCGAGAGTGCCATCACCAGCGGTCGCGACCGGAATGAGATCCGTCTGCGCACCGGCGAATCGCACGGCGTCCTGACCGGGGAGGTATTGTAGGAGCAGCCGTTCGCCGTGGTACTCGAAGAATCCTTCGTATGCAAGCGTCTCCACGAGCGGGACCGCGATCGGATTCGCGCTCACGCCAGGTCTGCTGTAGGTGAGCGTACGGTCGAGCGCTGCGACATCGATGCGCGTCACGACGCCATCGAGTTCGAAGACGGCCGTGAGCGCGCCATTCGCGCCAAGCTCAAGAGGGAAGGTCTCCCGTCGGCCATCGCGCGTGACGGCGAGCGTGCGCGCGGGGACGTCAACGGTGAAGACGCGCGCGCCATCGCCTGTTTGGAGCACGCCCTCAAGGCGTTCCTTGCGTGCGAGCGCGATCTCGCGCAGTCCCTCAAAGGTGCTGCTCGCGCGGCCTGCAATGTTGGCAGTGTCTGTCCCTTGCGTGTCCGTGACCTGGACGGTCGTCGTTGGGAAGATCGCGCCAAGCTGCGTCTTGAGAAAGACCGCGACGACCGCGACGATCAGGACGATCGCGACGATGCCCGCCAAGGGGATACGTGCGCGCGGTTCGACCCAGCGGTCTTCTGGCATGTCGTCGGTCCCGGCGCGGCACGTTTTTAAATGTTCCGTCGCGGGCGCACGGCAGGGAATGAGAAGGCGATACATTTAAGTACTAGTGATAACTAGTATACCTTAACGTATACCAACATAGGCGAAAACGCCTCTCACGCTCAACAAGAGCATTGGAGGTCGCGCGGGTCACACAACCCGGCGGGTCGGACTGCGAACCGGCCCGTTTCGAACGGCAAGGCTCGCACACAGCTGCGACAAAGGTGAACCCCCACGCGGGTCGTGCCGATCGGACGCGCCATTTCTCTCACACCTTCACGGCGGTGCGCTGCGCGATACCACGCGCGGAGCGGAACATCAATCTTAAATACGGGGGCGCGAAGGCGTACACACACGGAAGCCGCCACCGTCGGATACCGACGATGGATGGCAGGGAAAAATATATAAAGCAATCTTGAGCTTCCGTCGTACGGGTTCGAACATATACGTTCGAGGGGCATCATGGGATTCAAGAACAAGAAAATCTTCGGCGTGTTCTTCCGTGAGAAACCCGCCATGATGCTCGTGACACTGCTCAACTCGCAACGTGACGGTCAAGAGCAGTACGCCTCGTCGCTCGCGAAAGCGGTCGATTGCACCTACAGCCACATCGTCAAGATCCTCAACGAGATGCAGAAAAGTGATTTGGTTGAATTCAAGAAAGACGGCCGTCTGAAGGTCCTGAAGCTGACGAAGAAAGGCGAGGACGTCGCGAAAGCGATCGAGAGCATACGGACGACGTTGTAGTTTTTTGAAATGGTCACGCATCTCTCCGTCGACGAGAGGTACAGGAAGAACTCTACCGCTCGAAAATCACCACGACGAGGACGCAGTCATTGAGAAGTTCACGAAATCTACATAAAAACAAGGACACGAAGAGAATCTACTTCTCCCCTTTCTTCTTCGTCTTCTTGATCTCGCGCTCGAGGTCAAGCTCGGAGAGCAATTCCTTGTAGCGGTTCCTGATGGTTACCTCAGTAACGCCAGCCACATCAGCCACTTCACGCTGCGTGCGCTTCTCGTTGTTGATCAACGCCGCGACGTACAGCGCCGCGGCAGCGATCCCCGTCGGACCGCGCCCGGACGTCAATTCGATGTCCTGCGCGGATTCGATGATCTCGACCGACTTCGACTGCGTCTCCGCAGATAAGTTCAGCGCGGACGCGAACCGCGCGATGTAGTCGGCAGGGTTTGACGGCAGGATCTTGATCCCGAGCTCGCGCGTGATGAAGCGGTACGTGCGGCCGATCTCCTTCTTCTCGATCCCCGACGCTTCACTCAACTCATCGAGTGTGCGGGGCACGTCGTGGCGACGGCACGCGGCGTACAGGGCACCCGCGACAACAGATTCCATCGAGCGGCCACGAACGAGGCCCTTCTGGACCGCCAACGTATACACTCGCGACGCCTCTTCCTCGACGCTACGCGGCAATTTCAGGAAACTCGACACGCGCTTCAATTCAGCGAGCGCCAGTTTCAGGTTGCGCTCGATCGCGGTGGAGATGCGTTGCTGCCACTTGCGCAGGCGGAAGAACTTGTTCTTGTCCTTGATGCCAAGGGCGTACAGGTCGCCCTTGCGCCCGACGTCCGTGCCCAGTCCTTGGTCGAACTGCGTGTACGACATCGGCGCGCCGGTGCGGCGCTTGCGCGCGGCGGCCTCGGAATCGAACTCACGCCATTCCTGATCGAAATCGACCAGCTTATCCTCGACGACGAGGCCACACTCGCGGCAGACGACTTCGCCCTTCTCGGTGTTGAACCAGAGGTTCACGCCACCGCATTCAGGACATTTGCGGACCAGTGACGACATCGGTACTCCCCCCTTCTCCCGTCATCGGCCCGCTCCCCCCCAAGCGAGAGCGCCACAAACCGAAACGGTATTCTTATAAAATTTTTGCCGCGGTAGTATATATACTTTTCGCAAGCCATCGACGAGAGGATACTGGGAATTCTTTCCGCACTGTACGCTCGAGGGAATATTTATAAACCTCCGTGCGGTGGATTACCCCTATGCGACCCACAGGGCAAGCGTGGTCGACCGATCTCATCATCGGCGTGCTCATCTTCCTCGTGAGTGCGGGGATCATCGTATCCCTCCTCTCCAATCAACGGCAGGAGGATCCCGCCCCTTTGCGCATCTCAAGCGAAGTGGTCGCGACCAAACTCACGCAAGATGAGCAATTACAGGTCGCGCCCGACAGCCAATTGAGCATGGCACAGCTGTACGCGCTTGCGCAAGATGCGCAGACGGATTACCAGGGCGTGAAGGACGAGCTTGGGGTACAGGACGAGTACTGCATCTATTTGCGGGACGAGAACGGGAATCTCGTGTTCATCGAAGACCCCGCCAACCCGAACAACAAGTACGCCGGCGTCGGTTCCGGCAACGGCGCAGTGAACCTCACCAATCAAGGGATCCCGTGCGGCACGCCGTGCCGGATGCAAGCTGACGGGACGTGCGATTTCAGCTAAGAGATCGTGAGAGGCCGTACGCATGCAATGGTTGATCCTCCCGATCGCATTCTCGACATGGATGGCGGCGCCACTCGGGCACGCGATCGCACGGGAGGTACCAGACGAGGTCCGGCACAACCGCGTGCGATTCGCGACCGCGATCGATGCGTTCGTGATCCTCGCGCTCGCGGTCAGCATCGGCACGGCATTCGCCTGGTGGGGTGGCGCCATCGCCGCTGCGCTCGCGCTGCTGCTGCGTCTGCTCGCCAGGACCCGATGGTCAGCGATGGCGGTGGGGGCGCTCGCCATGGGCCTTACGGGCGCATCCGACGGCACGATGATCGCGACGGTTGCCACGCTTCTGCTCGTTCCCAATCTCCTTCGTGGCGCGCTCGCGCGGGACTGGGGCGACACGGTGTCGGGAACGGCCGTGCAACCGATCGGCGCCGTGCTTGTCGCGGCAGTTCTGTCCCTCACGCTCGCGTGAGCAGCGTGGACGCGTGATCGGAGAGCACGCCATCCACGCCGCGCGCGCGCAGGACGCGCAGGACGAGCCGATTGTGCGCCCCCCAGGCGATCAGCCGTGCGCCACGAGCGTGCACGCGGCCGATCGTCACGTGCCGTGAGAGGATCGCGGGCACAAGCACCGCTGCGAGCGGGATCCCCACAAGCGCGTCATCCGCAAGCGCGCGCACCGGCGTGCCGCCGACACCAGGAAGCGCGTCGAAGCGCAACGCAGGATCGTACGCGAGCCTGATGCGAGCGCGCGGATGCTCGCGATGCGTGATGGCACGTGCCGATCGCAACGAGCGCTCGAGCGGCACGAACGCGATGCCAAGGCGCGCGGCGGGCGCGATGGTATGCAACCGGCGCAACGTCTGCGGCTCCCATGAGACCAGGATCGTGCGCGCACCCAACCCTAACCGATCGATGGAGGACAGCAGTGACCGCTCGCCACCCGTGTCTTTCACCTCGAGGTACAGGGTCGCGGTCCGATTCCCGTGCGCGGCGATGGCAGCGAGCGCGTGCTCGATGGGTATCGCGATGCCACGCGAGCGCGCTGCAGCGTTCAGGTGCACGCGACGGACAGACCCGTGATCGTCAGGGCCGGTGATCACGACCCATTTGCCATCGCCGGTGAGCCGTGCCGCGAGGTGCACGCTCGCACCGTCAGCAAGCGCGTCGCGGATCGCGCGAGGGGATTGCTCCTGCGCGCCGTAGCCGCGGCAGCGGTGCGCGATGATCTCAAGCGAACCGGTGCCGGAACCGGTCAAGGTCAACCCTCCCGTGCCGCTCCACCACACCTTCGTCGGCAAGCAAGCGGAGTTTCCGCGCGATCTGCGCACCCGTCGTTGCGCCGTTGAAACCGCCGATGCGGCCGTCGCTCGCGATCACGCGATGGCACGGGACGTGCGGCGCGCACGGATTGCGGCGCAGCGCCTGTCCGACCGCACGGTACGCGGTCGTGCCGAGCGCGTGCGCGAGATCGCCGTAGGTCGTGACCCGGCCGCGCGGCACAGCGCAGAGCTTCTCGTACACGGCACGGTGGAACGTCGGCACATCGTCGGGTATCCGTACACGTCGAACCATCTCAAGCACCACATACGAGCGCACGGAGGCGCGCATAGTCTCGCGCGGCATACTCCTTCTTATACGTTCTGGCGGCATCGATGATCGTCTCTTTCGGGAACACGACGCCACGCGATGCGAGCTGGTGCGCGTAACGCCCGCTGGTGAGGAACTGGCACGCCTGCGTGACGTTGCGTGGCCGCTGCGATTCACGCGCGCGGTCGTAGTCGATCTGGACTGGATGCCCTCGGCAGATGAGCAGGTGCTTGAACGGCCGCGTGAGCTCCGCCTTGTCGATCCCTATCGTGTCGAGCGTGCGGCACTGGTCGAGGAACTCGGCGAGCACGCGTCGGATCTCGGCAGGCCGGGCCGTGGCGGTCCACGCCTCGATGAGCACGCCATCCACGTACTCGCGTACGATCCGTCCTGGCTCGTGGCGGATGAGGCGCGGTCCGAGACCGTGCGCGTTGATGCGCGCGAGGATGCGCGCCTCGTGCGCGACCGTGTCGATGACGGACCGCGGATTGCGCTCTTTCACGAGCACGAGCTGTCGTCCGAGGCGCGCGGTGGACGCGATGCCGCGCTTGCCGCGGGCGAGATACGTGAGGTCACGCAACGCAAGACGGGTGCCAGTCTTCGGCGGCGGCATTCACGGCCTCCAGATGCGGTACACATGGAGCCGCTCGAAGAACATCGCGAGCTGCGCGAGCTCCTCATGCGCGAGGTGCCGGCGTTTGATCTCGGTGTCGATGCGTTCCTTGTTGGAGAGCGAGGAGATCAGAAGCAGGATCTGGCCGCCGGGAGCGAGGCGCGCGATGGCCTGGTCGAGGAATCGCAGGATCCACTCGTATCCGCCAGGGCCGCCGTAGAGCGCCGGATCGCTGTCGCCCTCCTCGTCGGGGAGGTAGGGCGGGTTGGTGATGATCGTGTCGAAGCGCTCATCAGCGGGAACCTTCGCGAACAGGTCGCTCTCGACCGCGAGGGTGCGCATCCGCTCAGGCGCAGGAAGCGTGGCGATCCGTTCTTGGATGTGCGCTATCGCTGCCGGGTTCACGTCGATGACGAGCACGTGCGTGACTGCCGGGTTCTCAAGGGCGGCGAACGCCTGGATGCCGGTGCCGGTGCCCACATCTGCGCAGCGTCCGCGCGCGTGCTCGCGTACGACTTGCGCGAGGAGCTCGGAGTCCTCACGGGGCTCGTAGATCTCTGCCATGATTGCGCTCAACTATTTCCCGAAGAACACGCGGTCCACCTCTGCGCAGTGCTCGCGCACGCGCGAGAGGATGCTCGCAAGGTAGTACCGCTCGATGTTCTCATTGAAGATCTCAAGCACGCCCGTGCGCTCGCGGATGCGGTAGCTGTTCTTCACCTTCTCGACGAGGAACAGGTCACGCAAGCGCAAGAGCTGGCGGCGGATGTTCGATGGGGCGATGCCCAGGAGCTCGAGGCTCGCCTCCTGGCGCTTGCGCACCACGCGGTCCTCCACATCGGTGCTCGTGAGCTCCTCCTCGGCCTCGAGCATCACGTGAAGCACATCCACGATCACATCGCGAGAATCGCCGGGCTGCAAGAGCCCCAACGAGAGGCACAGCTTGCGCACGAGGTCCCGTCGGGATTCTCCCTGCGGTTTCTCGTATTTGCGCAGCGTGAGCTCCGCCAATGGGACGTCGACGCTGATCTTCCCCATTCCTTGTTCCCCCCCCGAAAAAACCCCTAGACGAGAGCGGAACGAGACCCTATTTAAACTTTGCTCAGAAGTTCTTGGCGTTGCTCCTCCTGCTCCAGTGGTGACGTATCACCACACGCGATCAGGCACGAGATGGTGGGACACGCAGCGGGCCTCGTACGCGTCAGCGTCCCCGATAAGCACGAGCGGGCTATCGCGAGGTGCAGGCTTACCGCCGATCAAACGTTGCGTGCGTGTCGCCGCGCCATTGCAACCCGGATACTCGCAAACCGCTTTGAGCTTGTACACTTCATCGGCGAGCGCGAGCAGCTGCGGCATCCTGCCAAACGGCTCGCCGCGAAAATCCAGGTCCAGGCCAGCGACAAGCACATTCAAATCCCGTTCGACAAGCTCCTGCACCACCGCTTCAATGCCAGCAGCGAAGAATTGCGCCTCATCAATGATGATCAGCCGATGCTTTGGCGCAAGCAGCGAGATGATCTCCGCGGGGTTCCCCTCGTCGACAAGCGAGCAAGGCACCTCCTCTTTCGCGAGGCGTGATTTTATCCCGCCGCTGCGCGTGTCCAATCGCGGCTTGACCGCGAGGTACTCCACATCACTCAGGAACGGGACACGGCTGATGCGGTATTCTATCGTACGGCTCTTGCCGCACTTCATCGGACCGCAATACACCTCAAGCACACCAGGCCTGATGACATCGTTAGGGACAGTCACAGCAGTCACACCCTCGATAATCCGACGATGAACGCGATACCCTTGACTTTCTCATCGGCGCGTTCCGTGACGCCGTCATCGAGCGTCTCGCCGATCGTGAGGTCATCCGCGCCGCAACGCTCCCTGATGAATGCCGCGTGCTCGCGCACCGCCTCGCGCACGCGCGCATCGTGCGTCGCGACTCCCGCGACGATGCGGTCGCGCTTCTCGAGGCCTGCTGACTTGCGCAGTTGCTGGATGCGACGCGCGATCTCGCGCGCGAACCCTTCGTTCTCGAGCTCCGGCGTGAGTTCGGTACGGATCGCCACAGAACCCTTGCCGCACGGCACGACGAGCCACCCGTCGGGTGCGGTGCGCGTGATCTTGAACGCGTGCGCATCGAGCGCGTGCCCTTCCCACGTGTAGGATTCGCCGCGTGCGAGCGTTGCCTCGACCTCGCGCTTGATCGACGGATACGCGGTGAGGAGGTCGCCAGTCTTCGTGCCCAGGAGTTTCCCGATCACGTTCGCGTCCGGCCGCGCTTCGAGACCGAGCTCGAGCGGTGTCGTCACGATCTCACGCACGTTTGCCTTGGTCTTGAGCAGCTCCGCGTGCGCGTGAGCGGCCGTCGCGATCGCGTCGTCGCCGAACACGCGCGCTTCCGCGATGGGCCAGCGCACGCCGATCTTCGCGCTGTCACGCGCCGCGAGCAATCCCGCGAGCGCGGTCTGGAGATCGTCGAATGATGATTCGAGCGCCTCATCGCTCGCGCCGGGTGCCGGGAGCCGGCACAGGTGCACGCTTTGCGCATCCGCGTCGCCGCGCAGGCGTTGGAACGCCATCTCCGCGACGTGCGGCGCTATTGGTGCGATGGCGACGACCACCTCGCGCACGGTGCGCGTGAGCAGCGCGCCTACGCGCGCGTCTTCGTCCGCACGCTCGCGCGTGAGTTGCACGTACGTGCGCGAGAGGTCGTTCACGATGAAGTCGTAGAGCGCGCGGCAGCCGTCATGAAGCTCGAAACGCTCGAGGCCGTCGAGGTACTGGTGTAAGACGCTCGACCATCGCGAGCGCAACCACCGGTCCTCGACTGGATCGTCGTGCGCGTCCTCTGCAGATGCGGCATCCGTGGCGCGGTTTTCGGCGAGCGTGGTGAGGTTCCAGAGGATCGTGAAGAGTTTCGTGACTTCCGTCTTGACGGTCGTCTTGTTGAATTTCTGCAGCTCGTACGGCGCGATGTCCCAGCAGTAGTAGTAGCGCAGCGGGTCCGCGCCGAGCTCTGCGATGCCGTCGTGGGCGCTGATGAAGTTGCCGACGCTCTTGGACATCTTCTCTCCTTTCTCGTCGACGACCCATCCCGGCATGCTGATCGCCGTGTAGGGTGTGCGGTCGAATGTCATCTGGCCGGCGAACAGGAGGTAGTAGAACCAGCCGCGGATCTGGTCCTGGCTCTCGCTGATGCGGCTCACAGGGTAGTGGCTCTCGAACGCTTCCTTGTGCTGGTACGGGTAGCCGTGGCTCGCGAACGGCGCGCACCCGGAATCATACCACACGTCGAAGATGTCCGGCACGCGCGCCATACGCTCGCCGCACTGCTCGCAAGGTATCGTGTGCGTGCCTGCCGCGTGGAGGTCCGCCGTCGGCGGGATGGTCACGCCTGCGGCGCTCGCGAGCTCCTCGCGGCTCCTGATGGCACGCACATGCCCGCACGCGCACCGCCACAAGGGGATGGGGATGCCCCAGTAGCGCTGGCGGCTGAAGTTCCAGTCGCTCGCGTTCGCCACCCAGTGGCGCATGCGATCACGCGCGAAGTCAGGTTGCCATTGGACCTGCTCGTTCGCGTCGAGCATCCGCTCCTTGAGTGTCTCGATGCGGAAGAACCATTGCGCGCTCATGCGGAACACAAGCGGGTTCTTGCAGCGCCAGCAGACGGGGTAGCTGTGCTCGATGCGTTCGAAGTGTACGAGTTTTCGCTGTTTGGCGAGATCATCCGCGATCACATGGCTTGCTTCGCGTACCTCTTGCCCCGCATACGCGCCGACCTCGTCGGTGAAGCGCGCCGCGTCATCGAGCGGTGAGAGCGCAGGCATGTGATAGTGCACACCCACCGCGTGATCGGTGTGGCCGTGGCCTGGTGCGCAGTGCACGATGCCGGTGCCGTCCGTGACCGTGACGAAATCCTCAAACAGGTCCTGCTGCTTGATGCCTTTCTTCGCCGCCGTCTTGCTCGCGACGCGCTCTTTCAAAAGCGGGATGCTCAGGAAGACACGCAGCGCGTTCGGGTCCTCCTTCAAGGCCTCTTGCGCAGGAAGCTCCAGAAGCGGATCGTATCGGACGCCGTCGAGCGCGCTGCCCTTGATGACTTCGAGTATCGTGTGCGCGATGCCCCACTCGTCGAGGATGTGGAGGCGTTCCTTCGCGAGGATCAACGTGCCCCACTCGTGCGTCTGCGCCTTGACGTACTCCTCGTTCCCGTTCACGACCAAAGCGACGTTGCTTGGCAGCGTCCAGGGTGTGGTGGTGAACACGAGCAGGTACGTGTCGGCCTCGTGCGCGATCTTGAACCGCACGTACACGCCAGGATCGCTGAGCATCTTGTAGCTGTCCGTGACCTCGTAGCCGGAAAGAGAGGTCTGGCAGTGCGGACACCAGTGCACGGGCTTGCGGCCTTCGTACACGAGACCAGCATCCCACGCCTTGCCAAACGCCCACCACGCGCTCTCGAGGTAGCTGTTGTCGAGGGTGAGGTACGGGGTCTTCCACGCGTACCAGGACCCGAGCTCCTCGTACACCGCGAGCCAGTCGTCCTTGTACGCGATCGCGGTCTCGTGGCACAGGCGGCGGAACTCGTCCACCCCCATCTTCTCGATATCCTGCTTGCTTTGGATGCCGAGCTTCTTCTCGACCATATTCTCGATAGGCAGTCCGTGCGTGTCGAACCCCGGTTGGAACAGGACGTTCTTGCCCTGCATCATCGCGATGCGCAGGTACAGGTCCTTGTACACGCTCGTGCGCAGGTGCCCGACGTGCGGGATGTTGTTCGCGTACGGTGGGCCATCCAGGAGGAAGTAGGGCTCGCCCTGCGCGTTCTGCTCCTCGATGAGGCGCAGGAGATCGATCTCCCGCCAGAACGCGCGCGCTTGCGTCTCGATATCCTGGATGCGGAACCCGCCTGCCATGTCGACGGTCGTGCACGACGGGCGTTTAAAAATGTTGTTGCGGAGCCGGAGGGGGAGAACGTTTAAAAACTCCACCGACGGCGGTCGGCGGGTATGCGCACCTCCGCCGTCACCTGCCCCGTCTGTGGCATGCCGCTGCGCGGCCATCCGATGTCCGGGTACCGGTGCGCACGTTGCCACGCGTTCTACAGCACGCGCCACGTGCGCGTGATGCGCCGCGAGCAGTTCCGCGAGCTCGTGCACGAGCACTTCGGCGCGGCGGTACGCGCACCCAAGGAGCTGCCGCCGCGCGAGGAGGACCGGGTGGAATCGGATCTCGTGATCCGTGAGGAGCAGCCCGAAGTGGAGCACGCGATCGCGCAGGCGAAGCGCGCGGCGGCCGATGCCGCGCGTCACCTGGATGATTTCGTCGAGGTCGCGCAGCAGGTCCACGAGGAACGCGCCACCATCAGCGCCGTCGCTGCGGCGTTGCCGCTCGATCGGTTGCGTCACGAACCCGTGGCACGCACGTACCGACCGAAGATCGCGACGGTGCGCGTCGTGCGCAAGCGCGTGACAGTGAGGAAGGCGCCGAAGCGACGCGCGACGGCCAGTCGTGCACAGACAAAGACGCGCAAGAGCGCGCCGCGCAAGCGCAGATCTGTGCGCAAGAGACCTGTCGCACGATCGCGTAAGGCCGTGCCGGCGCGCCGCGTCACGCGTCGTCGACGGTGAACAGGCGCGAGTCCTTGACGGTGAACAGCCCCGTTCTCGCGCCGCAATCCAGCCAGCCGTGCGCGTAGTTGAGCGCGGCGAACGCGTTGACGACATCGCCCTTGTCGGCGAAGTGCTGTGCGTCGCTCACGTATCGCTCGACCATGTCGAGCGCGTCGCGCGCGTCGCGCTCCCGGGCAGGGTTCACGTGGGATGCGGCCATCACCAGCGCTTCGCGCGTGATCGCGAAGTATTTCGCGAGCTTCTCGTCATCGATCGTGCGCATCAGGGACCACCTTTCGGTCGCGTGTATTGCAGGAGCATCGCGTACCCTGCGAGGACGTGGTATTGCGTGGCGACGCAGTGATCGTTGTCTTCCCAGACCTGCAGCGCGAGTTCTGGCGCCGTGAAGATCGTGATGCCGGACCATCCTTCGTCCGCGCCGAGCATATCCAGACGACGTTGCACCCGCAGGAGCTCGTATCCTTCAGCACTCGCACGAGCGATCATCTGCCGGAGTTCTGGCATCGCTTGCGGATACAACGGTTCTCGTTGCCCGATGGCCGTGAAGAGATCATCGATATTGCGCAACCCCGTGTCCGCACAGGATTTTGTGGCGGTCGCTCCTCGTCTGACCAGGTGCGTGAGCAACAGCGGTTGAGCCGCCACGAATGTGGCCAGGACACCGGCCGCCAGCGTTGTCCGTACCCAATCACGCATGGAATGGGCCCGCCCAGATTCGAACTGGGGACATCTACCGTGTGAAGGTAGCGTTATACCGCTAAACCACGGGCCCGCTATCCTGGTGGGTCCGAGAGGCGTTTTTAAAGGTTGCTGAGAAAAAAGAACGAGAAAAGCGACGCTAGTACGCCCGTGCGAAGTACACGCGGTACGCGGCTTTCGATCCGCACTTCACGCACGGCTTGCCTTCGCTCTTGCCGCCCTTGAGCGGGATGCAGCGCGCAGTCACGCCTTGCGTCTCGATCTTGATCGCCGCTTCGCAGTCCGCGTCGCCGCAGTGGTGCGCGAAGATGAGTCGCTTGCCCTTGTCGGCCGCGACGAACTCCTCCCACGTCGTGACCGGAAGGGCCGCTGCGTCGGTGCGCGCTTTCGCGCGCTGGAACAAGCTCGCTTGGATGTCATCGAGGAGCTTCTTGACCGCCGCGGCAAGACCCGCGCGCGGGACGAACAGTTTCTCGCCCGTATCGCGGCGCACGAGCACCACTTGCTGCTTCTCGATGTCCTTCGGCCCGATCTCCAGGCGCAGCGGGATGCCGCGCAATTCGTACTCGTTGAACTTCCAGCCGGCGCTCGCGTCCTGGGACGCGTCGAGGATGGGTGAGAACCTGCCAAGCTCGCGCTCGAGCGCGCGTGCTTGCGCGATCGTCGCTGCGTTCACCGCCTCGTCCTTGACGAAGATCGGGATGATCGCGAGCTTCGCGCGTGCGACGCGTGGCGGCAAGACAAGCCCCTTGTCGTCCCCGTGCGTCATGACGAGCGCGCCGATGAGGCGCGTGCTGAAGCCCCAGCTGTTTTGCCACGGGACTTGGCGCGCGCCGTCCTTGCCCAAGAAGGAGATGCCGAAGGATTTCGCGAAACCCTGGCCGAGGTCATGCGAGGTCCCCATCTGCAATGCCTTGCCGTCGGGCATGAACCCTTCGATCGTGTAGGTCTCTTTCGCGCCCGCGAAGCGTTCCGACGCGGTCTTGCGGCCCAGGATGACGGGGACGGCAAGTAGCCCTTCTGCGACGCGACGGTATTGCTCGAGGTAGAAGAGCGTCTCCTCGTGGCATTCGGGCTCGGTCTCGTAGACGCAGTGCCCTTCGTTCCAGAGGAACTCGCGCGTGCGCAGGAAAATCTTCGTGTCGCTCACTTCCCATCGCACGACGCTGCACCACTGGTTGATGCGCAAGGGGAGGTCGCGCCAGGAGCGGATCCAGCGCGCGTAGCTGTCGTACATGATCGTCTCGCTTGTGGGACGGATCGCGTAGCGCTCTCCCTCGCCTTCGGTCTGCGCTATCCACGCGACTTCAGGACTGAACCCTTCCGCGTGCTCGGCCTCTTTCTTGAAGAACGATTCTGGGATGAGCAGCGGGAAGTACGCGTTGCGCACCCCTTTCTTCTGGATGAACTTGTCGAGCTCCTGCTGGACCGATTCCCAGATGGAGTACCCGTCGGGACGGATGACCATGAAGCCGCGGATCGGAGCGTAGTCGGCAAGTGCGCTCTTGACCACGACCTGCCCGTACCATTCGGCCATATCATCGGCTTTCTTGACCGTGATGCCCTTCGTGTCATCTGCCATGCTGCGCAAGAGCACGACGGAGGTTTAAAAAGATTTGCGCGGCCTTGCGCGCGGAGATCTTCACGCGGAATCTTCGAGTTCCTTCAGGAGCGCTTCATCCACTTGCGTGACCTGACGCTTGATGCCGATCGGGATGACGCCCGCCTCGAACTCGAGCTTGGCGATCGCGACGGGGTTGTACTTGAGCGCTTCGAGCTGCGTCTCAGAGAGCTTGATCAGGAGCGGCGCGCCTTGGCTGATCTGCATGGAGCGGGCACCGATGATGCGGGCGCGCTCGTACTTCGTCAGGTACTCCTCAGGACGCTGGGTGATCGACATGGGTCGAGGGGACCGCAGGGTGTTTAAAAAGGTTGCTGTCGGGGCGGGGGGAAGCAGGTCGTGAGGCAGAAGCATTAAATATCAGATAGTGTACTCAATACAATAATTGGGCGGGTGTCGGGAACGACCGGCACCGCAAGAGGAAGTCTCATGGACCCAACAGCGCGCGACGCACGACAACGCCAGAAACGATTAGAGGAACAGCTCGAGGGTGCGCGACACGAGGTCGGACGCATCGAACGCGCATGCCCGCACCACTACACCATCACGTATGTACCTATCTATCATGAAGGGCACGAATGTCCCGGAGACCCACCCGGCACGATGGGTGTCGACTGGCGCGGGCCAGTCTACGTGCCGCCGCACACCGAAGACCGTTGGCGACGCTATTGCGACCGCTGCGGCAAGGAGGAGTACACGACACACGCACGGACAGAGATCGAGACGAAGAGCACGAAAGTACCGACCTTCTTCGATTAAGCGACCGCGAGCAAGGCGTTCAGGGAGCGCTATTCCCACGGCCACCGCATCGGCCGTTTGAGCATCTCGAGCGCCGTCTCTGCATTCTCACGTGTAAGGCCAGTATGGGAGTTCACGTGAACGAAGCGATCACGCTGATACAACAGCATATCGGTAGAATCATCGATAATCGCATAAGGTGTTTTCATCATCTTGTGCCGCACCTGCCACGCCTCGATTTCGACGCCACGAGGTGGCGACCAGATATCCTCGTTCTCTAAATCGAGGAAGAAACGTGGTGTCGAATCGACGAGCGTCCCCGGCAAATCACGATACGCCCAAATCTTCCGCATCTTCGACGGCTTAGCGCACCACTCCTGATACCCCCGTCCCTCTCCATCATACCGTTTCGTCAAGTCGCGTTTTCGCCAATCGCTCGAGAGCACGATCCCCGCTCCCGACTCACGCAGCAACCACGCGAGGTTGTTCACGCACCGCGGATGGAACAGATGACCGTACTTGTCGTGCACCACGATACCATCCGGACCGATCGCATCATCATCCGCATTGAGCACGCCATCGATATCGAGAAAGAGAAAGCAAGGAAAAGAAGAAAGGTCTTGGACCATCACGCCAACGCGGCGACAAGGATCTTGCGCAGCATACGCGCCTTGTCGGTCGCGAGGTCGACCATCGCGCTCACGTCGGCGGCGGTGAGCGTACCGTCGCCGCCTTTTTGCAAGGCGCACAACGTGCCGTCCTCTTCCGTCGTCACGGTCAGGCGCGAATCGGCGGCCGCGAACTCGATCGCGGTCGGGTCGACCAAGAGCACATCGCCGATCTTGACGATCGTGATGGGCAAGGGCATGCCGTTGAGAGGCAGCCGATCGGTCGTGCGGTGCTTGTAGTCCGCCTTGCCGTCCACGATCGACGGCATCTTCGCGTCCTTGAGCGCCGCGATAGCGGCCAAAGCGCCCACGTCGATCAGGTTCCCGTCCGTGTTGAGCGGGCAGATGTCGACGTTCGCCATCCACACGCTCTCGCCGGCCTTGATGCACAGCGCCTTGTCATCGATCGTCTTGCTCTCGCGGATGCCGCGGTCGATGACGCGTGCGAGCTCGATCGCCTCGTGCGTGGGCGGACCCTGCTCGAACAGCGGGCTCGAGATCGGCAGGAGCTCGGCGTTCACCATGAGCACGCCCTTGTCCGGCGTGTCCGAGTACGGCTTGCCCATGCCCATCTTCACGCCGGCGAGCACCTCTGTGTCGCCGCAGCGCACGCGGGCGCTGCCTTCTGCGGTGTTGAGAAACCCGACCTCGATCGTGACGGAGCGGAACTCGTCCGCCTTGCGCCCGTCGAGTCGGATGCCCTTTTGCAGGGCCGCGATGATGTGTTCTTTGGAGCTCTGCATGGAAATCAGTCCTCTCCGTTCGCCCACCGCTCGAACTTCTGGTGGATCGCCTGTCGTTGGATGTCCGCGATGCGTGCGAGGACAGGGCGCGCGATCTCGAGCGCCTCAAGCAAGGTCTCCTTCTTGACCTTGCCGTCCATCTGCAGCAGCGTGATCTCGCCTGTCGACGGAACCATCGCGACAGGGATATCCGCCACGTGCTCGTCCTCGACCGGTTCGGTCGCGAAATCAGGGTAGTGCTCCTCTTCATAGTTCGGATCGGTCACGAGGGTGCCGTCGCAGTGGCCGATCGCCACCGCCGACACCATATCCTTCATCATGATGCCCGCGTCCGCGAGCGCGATGGCTGCGGCGCAGATGCCTGCGCAGCGGCTGCCCGCGTCGGTCTGGGGCAATTCGATGAACACGTCAACGACGGTGTTCGGGTAGTCGTCCAGGTGGACGACCGCGCCAAGCGCCTTCTCCGTGACCATGCTGATCTCCTTCGATCGGCGGCTGGGTCCCGGTTTGACACGGTCACCCATGCCTGCGAAGGGCATCATGTTGTAGTTGCAGCGCAGGATCCCTCGCTCGGGGTTCTGCATGAACTTCGGGAACAGGTCGCGTGGGCCGTACACAGCCGCGTACGCTTCCGTCTTCCCGATCTTGAAGTACCCGCTTCCATCGGCGTTCTTGATCACGCCTGCTTTCGCGATGATGGGACGGGTCTCGTCGATCTTTCGTCCATCGAGTCGTTTCTTGTATGCCATTCGTCAATCACCTACTGGTCGTCGCGGCGCGGTGCGCGAAACGAGTCCTCACGCGGAGGACGCGGGCCGTCATTGCGGGGGCCGTCGCGGCGCGGGCCGCGGAACGAGTCGCGGCGGTCGTTGCCGTCGCGGCGCGGGCCGTTGAACTCGCGACGCTCGCCGTCGCCATCGCCGCCCTCGCGGCGCTCGAAATCGCGGCGTGGCGCTTCGCGGCGCACATCGCTTGACGCCTGCTCGCGCGCTTGCGACTCGCGCTCAACAGCCGCCATATCGATCGGCTTGCCGGTGCGGTCCTCAAGGAACGACTTGACGCGTTCCGTCAGGCCTGAGACGTGAGCCTCGCGCTCGATCTTCGCGATCGCCTGCGCGACGATGACCTCCATCGCCGGGTCGCCGCTGATCCACACGACGCCGTTCTGGCCGACGACGATGTCGCAGCCGGTCGCGGCGGCGATCATGCTCACCATGCTCGCTCGCCGTCCGATGAGGCGCGGGATCTTGGGTGGCGTGATCGAGAGGAACTGGCCCCCGCGCAGCTTGCGCAGGCCCGGCCCCTTCATCGAGACATCGATGAGATTCTGGCTCGTGACTTGCGTGATCTTGCACACGACCTGATCGTTGAGGTCGAAGTACTCGGTCAGGTCCTCGCCCTTGCGAATAAAGTCGCTTGTCGCGTCCTTCAAGGGGAGCACCGCGCTGTACGGGCTGTTGATCTCGAATCGCCAACCGCTCATGAGGACATCTGTGACCTTGCCGATCACGACATCGTTTTTCGCCGGCAAGTACTTGCCCGCGAGCGGTTGCGTCTTGAGGACCTTGCCATCGATCTGGATGAGGCCCAGTTGGTTCGCGAGGATCTGCTCCTCGTGACGGTACGTGCCGAGCCCGGGGAAGTAGTCCATGCCAACAGCTAGGACCTGGCCCGGGACGACGACCGACTTATCGGTCACCAATAGCTTGCTTTCCATTGTGCATTCACCTTTTCATGTTGTTTCTTGTTCTTCTGAGTGTGATGGTCACAGTCGCCGCTCATCCACGCGCTGTATCTCGGCAGCGCCGTGCGATTTCTTCCCAAGGTCGCTCATGAGATCCCCTTGGAGGCCTGCCGGGAGCTCGACCCATGCGAGGAGCGCGCCGTCCGCGCCCCACTCCGTACGCTTGAGCGTGCCTGCGCGCTGGATGTCCCCGTATAGCTTCTGCCCGTACGGGTGCGGGAGGTGCACCTGCAGCGTGACCGTCTCGAGACGGATCGGGATGATGGGCTGCAATTTACGCACGATCTCCTGGACCTGGCGGTCTTCCGGC
>CAYNGK010000015.1:0-23327 GCA_964396935.1 uncultured Methanosarcinales archaeon
AATAACTTGTCAAGACTCATACTTGGATTGGAGCAGTATGCGGTTCTCGAGCTGTCGAAGAGGTGGTCGTTGTGCACCGCTACGCGTCGTCGGTCTCGTCCGTCCGATTGAGCTGTCGCAAGGTCGGCAGGAACCGGTTGCGTTTGCGCACGAGACCGAGCATCGCGATGCCCAGACAGTATTTGCTGCACATGCGCACCGGCCGTACACCGAGCTGTCGTAAGATGGTGTCGAATCGCCCGTGCCCGCGCGGGGTCTTCGTTTCGATGATGACGATGTCGTCTGCCAACGCGGTCTCGCGTCCGTGATGCGAGAAGCACACCTGCGTGTCGATCGTGACGCGCTCTTGGTCCTTGGCGGACACGAGCGTGATGCGGGTGTTCGTGACTGCCAGTTTTGGGGTGAGCTTGCCGCGCAGCGGCTTGCCGTACTTCTTCCGATACGCCTCGCGCACGAACGCTTGCGCGTCGGGCCCGATCTGCCCGTGCTCCTCGAGGGAGCGGGCGATACGTCGCTTGTCGGTCCGACCGCGTTTCCCTTTGAGCTTGACCTCAAGGAAGCACAATCCGCTGTCGACGTACCGCCGGGAACGCACTTTGCAGCGCAATCGGCGCCCCTGATGGTGGTCGCGATACGTGGTGAACCCCGCATCGAAGTAGATGCTCTCGTACCGGAATGAGGTGCGGTTGCGGTGCTTGAGGACAAGGAACCCTTTCGCGCTGCGCAACGCTGACCGCAGATCACGTACGGTGACGAGATACTTGCGCTCTTCGCGGTCAAGCAGCGCCGCTCGGCGCTCGAGGTCTCGTAGCGAGATGGTTGAAAACCGCGTGAGTTCGGGGCGTAGCGCTACGGGAATGCGACTTATCGTGCTGGCGCCGGTCCGCATCGCTACGCGCCTCAAGCCCTGCGGTACTCCATACTGAGGGTCACTGCGTCCTTGACCCGATCCACCTCGTCGATGTGGTGGCCAACGACCGTGACGCCGTACTCCTTGCTCAGTTGCGCGCGCATGCGCTGGGGGTCCAGCAGGTGCTTCGGTATGCGATCGAGCGTGACGATCGTGCGTGTGGTGCGTCCGAGGATCCGTTCGTGGTCGAGCAGCCACGCGCCGCCGAGGATGACGGTGTTGGCCAAGAGGAGCGGGATGCCGAGCGTCGCGACACCGTTAACGGCGGCGATGCTGATCGCGCCGAAGAAATACGCCATATCCATTGTCGCGAAATTCTCGCTACGCAAACGGAAGATCGAGAGGATGGCGAACAGGCCGAACCCGACCTGGAGACCGACGTTACCGCCGCTGATGACGTTCATCACAGCGAACACGCTGAGATTGAGGATCATACTCGCGGCGAACAGCTGGGTGTTGCGGTAGCGGCGATAGAAGAGTGCGCCCGTGAGCAGGAGCGCAGCGATGATGTTGATGCCGGTGCGCAGGAGGAGTTCTTGCACTGTGCTCATGGAGGTGGCCTTGTCTCCGACGGGAATCGTGAGGCGGTTAAAAATCTGACTCCTATGGAGTGGTGGTGATGTTCTCCTCCCTTTCGCGACGGCCTTCCGACCACAACCTTTTTAAACCCCTTGCGGTTGCCGTCCTTTCATGTCCAAGAAGTCCTCTGGCATCAACGCGGCCAAGAAGCTCCAGTCCCGCCGTGCGCGTGGCATGAAGCAGTCGAAGTGGTACGCGAAGAAGTACATGGGGACGAAGAAGAAGTTCGACCCGCTCGGAGGCGTGTCGATGGCGAAAGGCATCGTTCTTGAGAAGGTCCAGCGTGAGGCGAAGCAGCCGTCCTCGGGCCTGCGCAAGTGCGCCCGTATCCAGCTGATCAAGAACGGCAAGCAGGTCACGGCGTTCCTCCCGCGCGATGGCGCGACGAAGCTCATCGATGAGCACGACGAGGTCGTCATCGAGTGCATCGGTGGCGTCATGGGCCGCTCCAAGGGCGACTTGCCTGGTATCCGCTGGCAGGTCATCAAGGTGAATGACCAGTCTCTTGACGCGCTGCGTCGCGGCAAGATCGAGAAGGCACGCAAGTAATCGTGTTCTCCTTCTCCTGTCTCCTCTTCTGCCCGTCGTGAGACTCCGCAGCGAAAGGTATTTAAAGAACAGATACTACTAAATGGTGATGACAAATACGTTGTATGCGTTGCCTGAAGATGAACGGCTGCGCCGTGCGAAGAATCCGTCACTCTCGTTCATCGAGAGTATGGATTTGCAGACGCTGCGTCAGTACGCGCACATCCTCTCTATCGACGAACGTACGGGGTTGCTGGCGCGTGACGCGTTCGTGCACGCCATCTCAGCATTCGACGCGCGCATCTTCCCGCTCCCGATGCTCGTCTACGACGTCGTCGGCCTCAAGGAGCTCAACAACCACGCCCATTGGCTCGGCGATGCCGCGCTTGCGGTGGCGGGCACCTTGATCCATGCTACAACGACGGAAGCGTACCTCTGCTCGCGCCTGGGTGGTGACGAGTTCGGAGTCCTACCGCCAGTGACTGCGGGGGCTGCGGGTACTGCGTTCTTGCTTGAAGCGCAACAGCGTTTCGAGGTCGCGGCGCAACAGGCGACGGATACCCTCTCCGCGATGCATGATATGCGCAACTTCCGTCTCAAAGTCCGCTACGGCATCGTGCCGATCAGGGACGCGACGCCTGACGCGGTGTACTGTGCGATCGATCAAGCCACACGCCGTGCGTACAAGGAGATTCCCGCGACGCAACGTGAGAAGGAACTCTACGTCTGATTTGCCTTTTTGCGCAGCTTCGCCACGAAAAAACCTTCCGTGTCGTTGTCCTGCGGTCCGATGCGTAAGCACCCCGCGACTTCAGGCCGGTACTGCCGGTCCGCGAACGCGAGCACAGCCGCTGAGCGGTTGATCGTCAGGTCGACTGGCAACAATTCCGCGTCCGGGTGCGCGTCCAGAAACGCGCTGATCTGCCCCTCGTCCTCCTCGGGTTCGAGTGTGCACGTCGAGTAGACGAGCGTCCCGCCCGGCTTCACGAGCGTCCACGCCTGCTCGAGGATACGCCGCTGCTCAGCGGCCATCCGCGTGACGAATCCCGGCGACCACATCTGCAGGGCCTTGAGGGACCGGCGCACTGTGCCGGTCGCACTACAGGGCGCATCTACAAGCACGCGATCGAACACCGGGCCAAAGTGCCGGTTCGCGCGCACCGTCACGAGCGTGTTGGCGACGCCGCACCGCTGGAGATTGAGCCCCAAGGGCTTGAGCCGGTCGCCGGACACGTCGTTCGCGACGAGCACACCGCGGTTGCGCATACGCGCCGCGAGCTGCGTCGTCTTCGAACCCGGCGCGGCGCACAAGTCGAGCACGGTCTCGCCCGGCTGCGGGTCAAGGACCACGGGCGGGATCATGCTCGCCGGATCCTGGACGTAGATGTATCCGAGCTGGTGCTCGGGCAGGTTCCCGATGTCGAAACGCTTCCCGTGCCGGTACGAGATGAAGAACCCTTCCGGACACCACGGCACGGGTGTGAGGATCCAGTCGCGCTCGAGGCGCTTGACGAGCGCTGGAACGGTGATCTTGAGCGTGTTCACGCGAATGGCCTTGCGCGCATACGCGAGCGAGTGGTTCAGGAACGCGTCGTACCGATCGCCAAGGAGCGCGCGGTAGCGCTCCTCGAACGCGGGCTTGACTTGGATACGCTGCGGAATGGGGGTGATGCCGTCGTGCGCCACCGCTGCTTTCTGGTCGATGATGGTCGCTGCCGCGTCGGGGTTGGGCTTGCGTCGTTTCGTCACGCGGCCGCCTCCCGCAGGTCCGTGCTCACGTACTCGTGGTCGTGCCGGTACCCGTGCCGTCGGATGTAGTATTCCCGCACGCCGACGCCGGCGATGACGACCATCTTCCTCTTCCCCGCGGTTCGCGCCTGCGTCTGCGCTTCGCGCATCAGCGCAGAACCGAGACCGCGGTGCTGGACCTCGCCCTCATCGCCGATGCCGGTCGCGGTCCCGTACACGTGCAATTCACGGATCAGCGCCGTGCCGTCCGTTATCGCCGGGTGCAGGTCTGTACGCGCGGGGAACCGTAATCGGCAAAACCCAAGCAACGTGTCGGTCGTCGGATCGATCGCTTCGATGAATCGTTCCTCGCCGCCTGCCGCCTCGTACGCGGTCGTGCGCAGGAGCGGCGTCGCGCCGCTTGGGGTGCGCTCGCGTGGCTCACGGCAGCGGATGCAACCGCACCTGATACTGCGTCGCTCGCACTCCGCATCCACCTCCTGGCGCAGGTTCGTGCGATCCACCCCTGCTGTCGTGACGTGGGTTGGGATATCGCGCTGCACGCGCATCACGCGCACCCAACGGGGCAGGAACGCCTTCGCCTGCGCGATGACTGCTGCGGATTGGGCGGTCGTGTACGGCCGGTACGTGCCGGCCTGGTGCTCGTAGTAGAGCGCCGTCCCGGGCATGACCATGCACGGGTAGATCTTCACCATGTCCGGCCGGTACGCGGGGTCATCGAAGATCTCGCGCAACGCGGCGAGGTCGCGCTCTTGCGTCATGCCGGGAAGCCCGAGCATGAGATGGAAGTTCAACTTGAACCCGAGATCGCGCAACGCCGCGATAGCGGCTTTCGTCTCGACGCTCGTGTGGTCGCGGTGCACGGCCGTGAGGACCGCATCGACGGTCGTCTGGACACCGAGCTCCACGCGCGTGCACCCCTGCGCGAGCATGCGCAGTGCGTGCGGCACGAGGGCGTGGGTGGGCCGCGTCTCGATGGTGAGCCCCACGCACCGGATCGCAGCGGTCTCGTTCTCTGTTTGGAGCTCCGCGATGCGCTTGCCGGCGCGCGGGCTCGTGCGCTTGTGATGCAAGATGCGTTCCTGGATGCGCGCGACGCGCGCCTCGTCGTGCACGCTGCCGGGCAGCTCGTAGAACGCGCGAAACGCGTCCAGGTCGAAGCGCTCTTCGCTCGTGCCGGCTCCATGGCGGTAGAAGAGCGCGGAGAAATCGTCAAGCGCCTGGAACACGCCCGCGATGACCTCATCTTGGTAGTCTTGCGGATAGCTCGGGAATGTCCCGCCCATGAGGATGAGCTCGACCTTCTCGGGATTGTGGCCGGAGACGAGATATTGCTCAAGGCGGTTGAACACTTGCGTGTACGCGTCGTACTGCGCACGCTTGCCGCGCATGGTCGCCGGCTCGTGGCCGGTGTAGCTTTGCGGCGTGTCACCAAACGCGCTGCCCGGTCCGCCGGGGCAATACGTGCACTTCCCATGTGGGCATGGCATCGGCTTGGTCATCACCGCGACGACCGTGACACCACTGCCGGTGCGCACCGCGTGCGTACGCAGGCGCTCACGCACGGTCGCGGCATCGGCTGGCGCGAGACTCATGAGGATGACGCTGTCTTGCGGCGTGCCGATGATGCCGTGCGCTTTCGCGAGCGCGAGCTTGCGGCGTGTGAACTCCTCTTTCGAGCTGCACTCCTTCGCGAGCGCGAGCACGTCCGTGAGGAAGGGTTCGGGCAAGTGTTCGAGCGGGACGGCGTGGGCCTCTTGCATCGACGGACAGGGACGACCGGCGATTTATAAAGGAATCGTCAGGCGTGACGCATACCGAACCTTTTTAAACTGTCTTGGACGGTGACCCCGTCGATGACGGCGGCGTTCGATGCGGAGATGCGCAAAGAAGGGCATTTTCGTGTAGTCATCTTCGGTAGCGCACGTATCCATCCGGAGTCGCCGTACTACCAGCAGATCAACCAATTGGCCACCTTGATTGCTCGGGAAGGCTGGGATGTGGTGACGGGTGGTGGCCCTGGCTTGATGGAAGCGGCAGCGAGCGGTCACCGTGCGGGGAACCCTGACAGGAGCGCGCACTCGATAGGCCTGCCGATCATCCTCCCTGCAGGAGAGCGCATGAACCAGCATTTGGACCTGAAGAAGGAGTTCCATCGCTTCAGCGCACGCTTGGACACGTTCATGGCACTCTCGAATTGCGTCGTGATCGCCCCCGGTGGCGTGGGCACGATGCTCGAGTTCTTCTACAGCTGGCAGCTCATGCAAGTGCACCTCACCCACGAGATCCCCATCATCCTGCTTGGGGACATGTGGCCGGAGTTCCTGGCATGGGTGCGCAAGTGGCAGCTGCGCCCGGGTTTGCTCGACCAGAAGGACCTCAACCTTCTCATCACGGCCAAGGACATCACCGAGGCGATGACGGTCATCCGAAGCGCACATGCGCGGTTCAAGGACGGCGCTCCGCTCACACCCCCTCCTCGAAAGCTGTCGAGAGGCGTCCCGCATGGCTGACGCGGCGATGGAGGAAGCGCTCGCAAAGCAGCGCGCCTCCTGCCCGTTTTGCCGGATCATCGCCGGTGAGATCCCTGCGATGAAGGTCTACGAGGACGATGGGTTCGTCGCGCTCCTGGACATCCGCCCTGCGGTGCCTGGCCATGTCCTGCTCGTGCCGCGTGACCACGCGCCGATCCTCCAGCTCCTGCCTGAACCGCGCTTGCGCGCGGTATTCCCGCTCGCCGCGCGCCTCGCAGGTGCGGTCAAGGATGCGATGATCGCGCGCAGCGTGAACGTCGTGGTCGTGAACGGTCTTGCGCCAGGCCAGCAATCGCCGCACGCGCTCGTGCATATCATCCCGCGCGACAGCGGCGATGGCCTGGATGCGCTTGACCTCACTGCCTGTGCGACGCCGCAATCCGATACGATCGCGCTCGGACCGCAGATCGAGGCGACCGTGCGTGAGGTGGTGACGCGTCTAGGGGTTGCTGATGCCCCGGTGCCGCCCTCTCGGGAGCCGCCGATGGCGTCGCCAGCCCAGGAACCCCCTGCGCGGCCGTCGGCACCGAAGCAACCGCCCCCGCAACCGCTCGCGCCGGCTGACTTGGCGCAGGAACCGGAGGTCTCAGAGTTCACGAACACGCAGGATGCGCTCGCGCACGTGCTCGAACTGCACCCGGACCTGCGCAACCTCCTGATCGCGCAACCGTCGCTTGTCGAAGAGTACGTGCGCAAGAGTCCGCGGCTTGCCAAACTCTTTGCCGGTGTGGATGTCCACGCGCTCTCCGCTGCGCTCCGCGCCAAGGAGAACCAGGCGAGCGCGAACACGCCGTTGCCAAGGGTCGCATCGCAGATGAGCGACCCGGAGCTGTTCTCGTTCATCGATGGGAATGAGGGCTTGCGCACGTGGCTGCTGGAGAGCCCTGATGAGTTCGTGGCGCATTTGGATGAGAACCCGCGGCTCGCCGCGTTCTTCGCTGATGTCGATGTGCGTGCGCTCGCGAACCGGTTCGCCGCGTTCAAGGGAGGCGATTCCTCGTGACGCTCGAGAACGCCCTATTCGTGATGGACATCCCGGAGCGGGGCGCGACGAAAGGTCACATCCGTTTCGACCTGCGTTCGCTCGAGCCGGATGCGGTCGGTACGACTGCGCTGTGCGCGACCGTGGCGAGCGCGATCCTCTTTGAGCGTCTCCAGGCGCAATGGACGCACCTCGTCATCGGGCTTGACGGGTCGCATGGGAGTGTCCACGCGCTCGCGCGTTGGGAAGATGACGGCCTTGATCTGACATGGACGCCAAAACCGCTCGAGCCTGGCCGGATGGAGGAGATTGCCGGTCGCATCAAGGACAAGACCTTCCTGCTTGGGAAAGACGCGCCCAAGAACGCTCCTATGCCGCAAGCGCCGCAAGGGAGTGGCGCTCCGACCGCGCGGCCTGCTGCACCGCCGAGTGCACCGCCGCCATCTTCTGAGGAACGCGCACCCGCCGGTCTTGCGGATGGCGTGCTCACGCCGGAGGAAGAGGATTACCTTGTCAAGCAGCTCCTGCGTGTGCCGTGAGCACGCGCACCGCGCGTTTTAAATAATCGCGATAGCGGTGTTGGCGCTGACGATGGCGGACGCCGACCAGTCTCATTGGCACATGCTTGCGCTCTTGGGGATGGTGTTGGTGGTGAGCATCATCGGGTTTCTCACCTTACGGCCGTTGAGCCCGCCTGCGTCAGACACGATGACTGGTCAAGTCATCCGTGATGGCGCGTGTCGTGCGTGCCCGGAGACGTCTGACCCGGTCTGCGCAGTGCTCGACGATCGCGTACGTGAGTACGGGAACGCCTGCTTGGCAGCGTGCGACGATGCGCGCATCCTCTTGATGGGCGCGTGCGACGAGATCCCGCGCGCAGGATGATTTGTTTTCACTCATCAGTAGTCTCATTTTCGGAACATTTATATACTCGCCGCACCGGGTATGAGTACAACAACGGACTGGACGCTCCTGCGCAAGGAATAAATACTGGCGTCCCCAAGACGGTATCTCGCCGTTTTACGGGGTCTGGAGCGACCGGTCTACGAGGGGGTTGACCGGGTTCCGGGAGTATGCGGTCCGCAAAGCCGGGCTCGCATCATACCGATACCCGGGAGACGGCATGCGTCGGTCCTACGACGCGGGGTTGGACAATGGCACAAACGATCATGAAGACCAAGGGAGGGGCCCGTGCGGGCGAAGACGCACGCGCGGTGATCCGCGATCTCGTTGGGGATCATGCGATTCCCATCATCGAGTTCCTCATCGGCAAGGAGAAGACCAGCGAATTCATCATCGCCGAAGCGCTCAGCATGGAGATCAACGAGGTGCGCAACACCCTCTATCGCCTGCTTGAGCACAACCTCGTGAGCTTCCTGCGCAAGAAGGACCGCATCAAGGGCTGGTACATCTGCTATTGGGACTACCACCCCCACATGGTGCCGCAGCTCAAGCACAAGATCCTCGAATCCCGCCTGGAACGCATGACCGACCGTCTCGCGAAAGAGGAAGGTGCGCAGTTCTACATCTGCCGCTCCGGTTGCCAGCGCGTCACGTTCGATGAGGCGATGGAGATCCAGTTCAAGTGCGGCGAGTGCGGCTCGATCCTCAGCGAGCAGGACAATACCCGCACGAAGGAGTTCCTGCGCGAGCAGATCGCGACGCTCGAGCGCGACGTCGCGGCGGCGAAGCCGATCCGCTCTGTCGCGTTGACCGCGCCAGAACCAGTCGCGCCCGTCAAGGCGGTGCGCAAGACCGCGCCTGCGGCGGCTGCCGCACCGGTGAAGAAGACTGCGCCCGTGAAGACCGTTCCCAAGAGCGCGCCTGCCAAGAAGGCAGCGCCTGCTCCTGCCCGTCGGACCCCTGCCAAGAAGGCAACCGGTATGGCGAAGGTCCTGCGCAAGGTCTTCGCGGTCACGAAGCGACGATAGTCTGCAGGCCGCAGACGAACCTTTTTCTTTCCGTTCTCCTCTCCCCCATTCGCCGATGGAACCGCTCGTGATCGATGACACGCTCCATCTCGTTGGGGTTGGGGCGTACCTGCCCAAGAGCAAGACGCTCGTCGTCTCGGACTTCCAGCTCGGGCAAGAGGGGCAGTTGCGCGCGCACGGACATGGGGTGCCAGACCGTGATGCGGACGCGATGCGTGAGCTCCTGCTCACGATGCTCGACACGACCGGCGCGACCCGAGTCGTCATCGATGGGGACCTCAAGCACGCGTTCGGGCAGATCCTGGCGCAAGAGCGACGCGACGTGCACGCGATCCTCGGCGCGCTCAAGGCGCGAGTCGAGGTCATCCTCGTACGTGGCAACCATGACACACTCACCGCGCCGCTTGCGGCTGACTTCGGGCTCGCCCTCGTCGACTCCTGGACGGACGGCGCGACGTTCGTCCTGCACGGGCACGCAGCCCCTTGTGCCGATGACCCCGCGTACGTGGCCGCATCGAACGTCATCATCGGCCATCTCCATCCGGCAGTGCACCTCACGGATGGGATCCGTGCGGAGCGCGTGAAATGCTTTCTTCTGGGGCGCACTGGCAGCAAACGCCTCGTCGTGCTGCCCAGCTGCACCACGCTCGCGGCAGGGACAGATGTCTTGCGTGCCGAACCGCGTGGGCCGTTCCTGGACGCGGCGACGCTCGACACCGCGACGATCTACCTTGTGGATGAGGGTGGCGTGCGGCCTACCGGCACGATCCGGCAGGTACGTGCCGCAATCGAGCATCTCACGCGCTGAAATCGCCGTTTATCTTAAATACGGTTCCCAGTATCCCGCGCCGCATACCATGCGCCGCAACAGACTGCACGAGCTCACGGTTGACCTGCTTGCGCAGCGCTTGAGCAGCAGCGGCAGGTATAACGCGGTCTCGCGCAACCACTGGTACGACCAGAACGGCTTCACCGGCGAGTTGGATGTCTACGCGCGCCGCGGGGACCTTCATTTCTATTTCGAGATCAAATCCATTCCTTGTCTGGCCGTTGTGCGTAAGGCGCAGCACCAGGCGTTTCGCGTGGTGACCGCCCACCCGCAGGACCGCTGGCGCTGCCTGCTCGTGTACCCGCCAGAAGGTCATCCTGAACGGTGGATGAACGATCCACGACCCGCACTCCAGGTCCGACGCCTCGTGCCGATGTGCCATCACTTCTCGCCAGCGCGTATGGTGCAGGGGCCTGCTGGTGCTGGTTCTTGCAGCCTCTGCGGTGCGGCATACCGGCCACCGCGCGAATTCGATGCCGAAGGGCGTGCTGAGAGCAAACATCTGCTGTCGTACAGCGACTACTTGCACTCGCACAAGCGCCGGACGAGCAATGCGTCGTGATCCCGCGCACATAGGTTTTTAACCTCTTGCGGGCCCCCGTCCCATATGGGGACGTGGGGCGGCAGTCGCGGCAACCGTCACGCAGGACGGCGTGCCCGTGATCGCCCCGCCGATGCGTTGCATGAGCACCTTGGTCGCGGTCATCCGACACCGCGCGAGATCGATTTCGACGCCTTCTTGCCTCACAATGTCGAGGAGACGGAAGAGCAGCCCCTCCCCGCGCAGGACCCGCGTGTGCGGACGGATCTGGATGAGACGTTCACGCGGGTGGTGAATGAGGATTACCGGCTCCTGCGCGAGAACAAGTTCCTCCATCTCGAACCCGATCTCATCCCCTACCTGTTCATGCAATCCATCGCTGGTCGCGCGAACCAGGGCCACGGCGCGTTCCGTTTCGCGGAGAACCGCCGTTCCATCAGGTATCCGAACGCGACGGTCGAGGACATCTACACCGCGCTTGGCGTCTCCTGGAAGCAAGCGTGGGAGCACCGGCAGTCCTGGATCGACGACCTCAAGGTGTGGTTGGAGCGCGCGGCACGCGATCCCCAAGATCCGCGGGTCTTGCGCCTGTGCTCGACCGACGGCCGGCCGCTGGGCGGCTCGGACTTCATCGGCGAGCGTGTGCTGCCGGACGCACGCGCTGTCCTCGATGTGCTTGCAGGATTCTCGTTTGGCAGCGTCATGGACAGTTATGAGTGGCGCCGCCAGGTCATGACCCGACACGATCTCGAGATGGGTGGTGGCGAGTGCTGGGCGGGCGATCTCCGTCACATCAAGGAGGCCGGGGAGACGCTCGAGAAGCTCGCGAGCGAGGAGCATGATGAGGCACGGCTCGCGGAGCTCGTACGCGCCGGCGCGCTCATCGACCGTCCGATGTTCACGCTCAACGATGTGCGCAACATCTACGTCCGCCGCAAGAGGGGCAAGGGTGTCAGCGATGATGCGGCGATCATCATCCCCGCCATCCTGTATAGCCCGTGGTGCCTCTACGGCGTGCTGCTCGCTGATTTCGTGGACACGATCGACAAGAGCGCCGCGCGCATCGAGCGCGGCGGCCAGGATGAGATGCTCGGCGAGATGGTGCGCTACGCGCGCGGGTCGGATCTCACGATCCCCACGGACCGGCTCGTCGATCTCATCTACCTCAGCGCGATCGATCCCGTACGGCCGGTGCAGTGGATGCATTGCAGCCAGCGGTACTTCTACGAGGACAATAACGGGCACTACGCCGCGCGCCTGCATCGGATGTTCGTCCAGGGCGCTCGCGGCGCGCTCGAGAAAGGCGACCGTGACGGCCGTTTCGAGCGCATGCGTGAAGCAGCGATCGGCTTGCCTGTGCGCGACCTCTCATTCGCTCAGGTCAACAGCCGGGAGTTCTATCTCGCGATCGTGAACCGGCTTGAAGCGGCGCAGAAGAAAGGGATCATCACGCTGTGATCATCTCTTCGCCTTGAGCGGCGATTTCTTCGCTTTCGGGCTGATGATCGCGCTGTTGCCGCTGGGATCCTCGAGGATGAGCGTTGCCTTCTCCTGGCCCCAGAGGATGCGCGTCATCTTCTTGAGGAGGTTCTTGCATTTCTTCTCCTCCTCGGGCTCTTCGGCAGCGAGCTTGAGGTGCTCGACTTGCTGCTTGATGCGGTTGAGGATGCCTTCGACGTTCGTGATGTACCCGTTCGCGGCCTCGCCGGGCTCGATGTCGCCGACGTATGGGATCTTGACGGTGGCGTTGGAGGACTTGATGACGCGGATCCGGAGGTCCTCTTCGGACTCGATCGCGACCTCGTAGCGTGCGGGTTCACCGCTCCCTTCCGCCTCGACGTCCGCCTTGTGGTACTTGCAGTTCTCGCAGTCCATGCTAAACAGGTGGCACACGCCAAAGAACGGGACGTCGCGCACGGCCTCCGTGAGTGTGAGGGTCTTCTCATTGCAAAACGGGCACAGCTCGCCCGTGATCTGGTCGTACCCGAGATCCGCGTCGTGCGTCTCCTTGGGCGAGGTCGTCGACGGCTTCTCCGCTGGCGTGTCGTCTTTTTCGTGCGTCTTCTTCACCATCTTCCTCGACGGGACGCCCCAGGAGGGATTTAAAGGTTGCTGTAACGCACGTGCCGTAAGAGAATCGAAAAAAATCAGGAGCTCAAAAGAGGACTGGACCTACTCCTCATCCATCTGGATCTGCGCGTCCTTGCCAGCGACAGGCGCGGCGTCAGGGGCGCGGTAGATCTTCGCGAACGACGGCGTGATGACGATGTAGTCCTCGCCGAAACCGGCGATATCGCCTTCGACCGCATCGCAGGTCTTCTTGAGCTTGTTGATCGCGCGCTTGAGCTCGACCAGGTCCTTGTCCTTGAGCGGGCGGATGTTCACGAGCGCGATCGTGTACCCTTCGCGCAGCGCGTCCAGGACGGGCTTGATGTCCTGGAAGTCTTCCAGGTTGAATGGCCGCACGATGACCTTCGACGCATCACCGGCGCGGGCAGCGTCGCTGTTGAGCTCGACGTATTCGTCCTCGCTCTCGACGTTGTCCTCCGTGTCGTACGCGGTCTTGCGGAAGCGCTTGAACTCGAAAAATCGTACCATGCTCTCCCTCTGTACGCAGCGACGTGCTGCGGTTCACTCCCCATCGCCCCGGGGTGCGTATATAAATTTTTCTGTCACCTTTTCCGAGGGGAGACAGCGCGATGACGGGTGTGGGCGATTCTCGTCGTGAAATGAGATATCATACACCATCATATCTTCCGATACCTTTATTAATGGCGGCAAAGGGCGACAACGTCATGAAAGAGCGCGTCACGCTCACCGTCGACGAGGAGCTCCTGCGACGCATCGATAGCCGCGTCGATGGCGAAACGGTCAAGAACCGCAGCCACGCGGTCGAACTGCTCCTGCGCAAGGCCCTGCAGGGCACGAGCCCCGCATTCGCGGTCATCCTCGCTGGCGGCAAGGGTGCGCGTCTGCGCCCGCTGACGGACGCGACGCCCAAATCGCTTGTCGATCTCAACGGTAAGCCGATCGTCCAATACAACGTCGATCTCTGCCTGCGTTATGGCATCACGGACATCATCCTGTGCGTCGGGCATCTCAAGGAGCAGATCAAGGCGCACTATGGTGATGGCGCGAAATTCGGCGCGCGCATCACCTATCTCGACGAGAACGAGCCGCTGGGGACTGCCGGCTGCCTGCGTCCCCTGCGCGGCGTTGCGCAAGCGCCGTTTGTCGTCATGAATGGCGACGAGCTCAAGGACATCAATCTCCATCAGCTGTTCGAGGCGCACCTTGATACGGGCGCGCGTGCCACGATCGCGCTCACGACCGTCGAGGATCCGAGCGCGTACGGCGTCGCGCTCCTGGATGGCACGCGCATCGTGCGGTTCGTCGAGAAGCCGCGCAAGGAGGATGCGCCAAGCAAGCTCATCAATGCCGGCCTGTACGTGCTCGCGCCCGACGTGCTCGAGCTCATCCCGTCGGGCTTCGCGATGCTCGAGCAGGACGTGTTCCCCAAGCTCGCGAAGACGGGTGCGCTGCACGGGTATCCGTTCGCGGGGCAGTGGTTCGATACCGGCACGCCAGAACGCTATGAGCGTGCGAAGAGCGAATGGCGGGGGTTCCGGTCGTGACGGCGCCACGCAAGCACCACGACAAGGTGTACCAGCAACCAGAACGGTTGCGTGCGAAACGGGCGGGGTTCACCGCGCCGGTGATCGTCCACAAGCCGTGGGGCCAGGAGGAGCTCGTCATCCTCACGGATCGCTACGTCGCGAAGATTCTCACGATCCGCCCGGGGCATCGCCTCTCCGTCCAGTATCACAACCACAAGTGCGAGACGCTACGCTGCATCAGCGGATCGGGTTGGGCATACCTGGGCACGAAACGGTCCCCGAAGAAGCTCCTGAAGCGGCCGTTCGAGAAGGGCATGATCCTGCACATCACGCCAGGCACCGTGCACACGTACGAGGCGCGGACGCGCCTGCGGCTGTTCGAGGTCTCGACGCCTGAGGTGTGGGATGTCGTGCGTCTGCATGACAATTACGGCCGGACGACACCGGCGCGTGCGGTGCGCGCCAAAGGCGCCGGGAAGAAGGTGACACGATGAGCGGTGGTTCGACGGGCGGTAAGATCTTCCACGCGTACGATGTGCGCGGCGTGTATGGCACGGATCTCACCGAGGACATCATGGAACGCATCGGTCGCGCGGTCGCGACCGTGCTCAAGGCATCGACAGTGCTCGTCGGGCACGATATGCGCGAGAGCAGCATCCCGCTGCAGGCAGCCCTCGTGAAGGGACTGACGGAGCAAGGGGTCGATGTCGTCGATATCGGCTTGTGCTCGAGCTCGCTCTTTTACTGGGCGACGCAAGAGTACCCGGCGGGTGTGATGGTGACGGCAAGTCACAACCCTGCGCAGTACAATGGCTGCAAGGTGTGCCGTGATGGCGCTCAACCGGTAGGCGAGCTCTCGGGGCTCAAGGAGATCGAGCATGCGGCGACCGCCGGTTCGTTCCCGCGCGCGACGCGCGTGGGCACCGTCACGAAGAAAGAGGTGTTCGAGGAGTTCTTGCGCTTCACGACCTCGCATCTCAAGACGGGGAGGAAGTTCCGCGTCGTCATCGATGTCGCGAACGGCATGGGCGGGTACACCTACGGAGCGCTCATCGGCCGACTGCCCAATGTCGAGATCATCCCGATGTACTTCGAGCTCGACGGCCGGTTCCCCAATCACGAGGCGAACCCGCTCAAGGTCGAGACGCTCGCCGCGCTCAAGCGCCGAGTCGTCGAGGAAAAAGCGGACCTCGGCGTCGCCATCGATGGCGATGAGGATCGCATCGTGTTCGTGGATGATCGCGGCGAGGATCTCCCAAGCGATCTCACGACCGCGCTCCTCGCGCGCCAAGTGCTGCGCAAGCACCCTGGCGGCGCGATTCTGTACGATATCCGCCAATCGCGCGTCACACCAGAGGAGATCGTCGCGGCCGGCGGCCGCGCGGTGATGACGCGTGTAGGCCACTCGTTCATCAAGCTCGCGATGCGCGAGCATGATGGCGTGTGGGGCGGTGAGCTCTCGGGGCACTTCTACAACCGCGAGGTCCAGAACGCGGAATGCACCCAGCTCACGTTCTTCCAGATGCTCAACCTCCTCACGCAGGAGAGCAAGCAGCTCTCCGCGCTCGTCGGGCCATTGCGCACGCGGTACGCGAAGATCCCCGAGACGAACTTCACCGTTGCGGACCCGAGAGCGGTGATCGCCGCGCTCGATCGCGAGTATGCCGCACGTCCTGACGTGACGGGTGTGAGCCGCATCGATGGTGTGCGTCTGGATTTCGCGCAGTGGTGGTTCAACGTGCGCGCGAGCAACACGGAACCGCTCTTGCGCCTCAACCTCGAGGCCCGCACGAGCGCGATGCGCGATGCGCTGCTCGCGGAGCTGACCACACGCATCAAGGTGTTGAGCGCAATCAACGTATCGAACACGTGATCCGCGACAGATCCTGCCAAGATGCGCTCGAGCAGCGCGTCGCTATTTCTCTTCGGTGAACGGCTTGCGCTCTGCAGTGAGCATCGCGCCCAGGAGCTTGGAGCGCAACAGTGCGCGCCCGTGCAACGGCGCCTCATATGCGATCACGACGAAATCCCTATCCCCCGGCGCCGCGTTCTGCCGCTCGACCGTGACCGTCACGTCGCGCTCTATCCCTGCGCGCCGCAGCGTGTCGATCGCGACCACGCGCACGCTCGTGAGGAGCTTCTCGAGGTCTTTGGGTGTCTTGCGCAGCTGCAATCGCAGCACCTGAGGCAGGTCCGCCTTGCCGTAGTTCTCGATCGGGTTCTGGAACAGGATGGCGTTGGGGATGCGCACGGTGCGTTCGCCATACGCGCCGCCCTGATCGCTCACGCGGCCCGATGAGCTAAGGGTCAGAAAGAACGTCCCGATGCGCTCGACGCGACCCTCGTAGTCGCCGATGCGCACCGTATCGCCGATGCGCAGCGGCTTCTTGGAGAGCACGATGAGCCAGGTGAGAAACGCCATCACCACGTCGCGCAACGCGAACGCCAACCCTCCGGACACGAAGCCGAGGATGAGCGCGATGCTCGAGAGCGTCGCGCCGAAGCTGTACAGGATGTACGCGATCGCGAACGCGTACGTGAGGATCTCGAAGATCTTCACGAAGAAGATCCGCTGCTCCGGCTCGAGCTCGTCCTTGAAGAACCTGCTGATGAACGGGCTGACGATGCGGATCGCGAGGTGCGCGAAGAAGAACGTGATGAACACGATCGGGAGCGCGCCGATGGCGACGATGATGCCGTCGGGGACGAATGGCCCGTACTCCCGGTTGTACCAGAGCGCGATCTCTACGAGAAGGTACAGCGTGAGAAACAGCAGGATCATCAGGTTCTTGCGTCGCGTCCAGGTGTGGATGACGTCCTGCGCGCCGCGTTCGAAGCGCTCGACTTGCTCCTTGATTTGCTCGATGTGCTCCTGGACCTCACCCATGGGAACCTTGGCCCGGGAGACGCTTCTTAAACTTGTGGTGCGTCTGGAGAGTGGAGACATCTGCGATGGCATCACGCTCGCCGAGGCGGAGAATGCGATAAAAGGAGAAAGGCGGGCCTGCCCGGATTCGAACCGGGGTTATGTGGCCCCGAACCACATGTGATACCAGGCTACACTACAGGCCCTTGTTGCCCTCGGCGAACCCGTAATCCTTTTTAAAACCTGCCGTCCCGAAACCGGCCAGAAGGTTTTTTAAAAGGCTCTCTGGGGCAACCATCTTATGGATGACATCCTCGTCACGCTCGGGCTGATGATCATCGGCGCCGCGGTCCTCGCAGTCGTCGCGCGACGCTTGCGGCAACCGCTCCTGTTGGGCTACGTCGCCGCAGGTATCCTGCTAGGTCCCCTCTTTGGCATCATCAAGGATGTCGGGATGATCTCGCTCATCAGCGAGCTTGGACTGATCTTCCTGATGTTCGTGATCGGGCTCGAGCTTGACCTCACGAAACTGAAGGAAGTGGGGAAAGCGAGCGTGCTCTTGGGCGTGCTGCAAGTCGGGCTCACCACGCTCGCGGGCACGCTTGTCGCGCGCGGTCTCGGATTCACCTGGATCCAAGGGCTCTACCTCGGGTTCGTCATCGCGTTCTCGAGCACGATCGTGGTCGTGAAGGCGCTCAACGACAAGAAAGCGCTCACCTCGCTGCACGGCGAGCTCGTACTGGGCATCCTCGTCATCCAGGACATCCTCGCGGTCCTCGCGCTCACGCTCCTGGGCACGCTTGAGGGCGCGCAGACCGCTGTCGCGTTCCCGACCATCGACACGCTGCTTGCGAGCATCGGTCTCGCACTGCCTTCGCACCCGCTCGTGCCCATCGTCGCGCTCCTCGTCCAGGGGGCCTTGTTCGCGGGTGTGACCTTCCTGTTCTTCCGTTTCATCATGCCCCTCGCACTGGGAGACCACGTCCCGCATGAGCTCCTGTTCATCGCATCCCTCGCGGTCGTGTTCATCATCAGCGCGCTCGCCGGCTTCTTCCAGTTCAGCTTCGCCATCGGCGCGTTCGCCGCCGGCATCGCGCTCTCAAGCGCTCCAGCAAGCCACGAGATCGTCGGCCGCGTCCGTCCGCTGAAGGATTTCTTCCTCATCCTCTTCTTCGTCGGCATGGGGCTGCAGCTCGGGTTCGAGGGGGTGCTCGACTTGCCCGGCCTCATCGTCCTGCTCACGGTCGGGGCGCTCGTCATCAAGCCCCTCGCGACGTTCCTCGCGATGAAGCTCCTGCGCTACAACAGCCACACCGCATTCCTCGTCTCGCTGCACCTTGCGCAGCTCTCCGAGTTCGGCCTTGTGCTCCTGGCGAGCGGCATCGCGACCGGCGTGCTCTCCGCGTCGATGCTCACGGCTGCCGTGATTGTCACGATCGTGACCATGACCCTCGCGGTGTACGCGATCAAGTACGACGAGGCGCTCTACCGTGTCGTGCGGCCGCTCATCATCCCGTCAGATCTCGTCTTTGGCACACGACCTGAGGAGATCCGCAATGTGCCTGAGAAGTACAAGCCGGAAGTGGTGTTCTTCGGCCTGAACGCGACCGTTGAGGACCTCGTCACCCAATGGGAACGCAAGCGCCGCATCCTCGTCGTGGATGCGAACCCCGCGATCTCGATCGAGCTGCGCGAGCGCGGCATCCCGACGGTGTGCAGCGATGCATCCAACGTGGACCTGTACGAGAGTGTCGATTTCTCCAAGACGCAGTTGGTCATCAGCGCGATCCACGAGAGCGAGGAGTTCCTGCTGGGGACGCACAGCAACCTCTACCTCATCCGCAAGGTGCGTGAGGTCGCCCCGAACGCCGCGATCATCGTGCGCGCGTCGAGCGAACGGTTCGGCCTGCGCCTCTATGAGGCGGGTGCGACGGTCGTCCTCACCCCGACGCTCGCGAACCGGCGCGTCCTGCAAGCGCTCGCCACTGATGCCGGCGGCACGACCCGCTTGCGCGCGATCGGTGCGGCGTACCGGGCGGAACTCGAGAGCATCGAGCGCGGTGTCACGCGTGCCGCGCCCGTTCGCGTCCCGCACACGTGAGCTCCCGCGGCTCCAGCGTTCTCACGGACGGCAGGGTTATAAACGGGTCCGACTGCTGCCGCCTCCATGCGGCCAACGAGAGAGGATGAGCGCATGCGCGAGACGCTCGTGCCGCTGCTTGTCGCCATCGGGGTGGGTTTCGTCCTGCTGGTCCTGCTGTTCGTGTGGCTATTTCGCGATCTCCTTGGGTGATGCCGCAAGATGGTGATGGAATCCCTTGTCGCGTGGGTCGCTGAGACCATCCAGATCCTCGGCTACGCCGGCATCGTCTTTCTCATGATGCTTGAGAGCATCATCCTCCCGCTCCCAAGCGAGATCATCCTCCCCCTCGCCGGTTTCCTCGTGAGCCAAGGCGTGCTCAACCTGTGGGCGGTCACGCTCGCCGCCACGCTGGGCAGCGTGCTTGGCAGCATGATCAGCTACGAGCTCGGTCGCATTGGCGGCAGGCCGTTCCTGCTCACGTACGGGAGATACGTCTGGATGCGGCCAGAACACCTGCGCAAGACCGACCGGTGGTTCCGTTCGCACGGCGAAGCCACGATCCTCATCGCGCGCATGCTCCCCCTCACCCGGTACTTCATCAGCATCCCGGCGGGCATCGCACGCATGGATCGGCGGAAATTCATCACGTATACCGCTATCGGGAGCTTCATCTGGAATCTCGCGCTCATCTACGGCGGCGTGCTCCTTGGCCAGTACTGGTTCACGATCATCGATTACGGCGCACAGCTCGAGATCATCATCGGATCGATCCTCATCCTCTTCCTCATCTGGTACGGGTACTCCGCTGTGAAACGCCGCTCGCGATTCCTGCAACGGCTCGCGCAGGAGAACGCGCGCGCGATGCGCGCGAACGTGCGGCGCGTGCGCCGTCACATCGTGCGCGCGCAGCGCATCGGCCGGGAGAATGTCGAGCGTATCGTCGCGTTCACGCGTCCTCGCGTGCCTGTTGCTCCGCCGGCGACCGTAGAGCGGCCGGCACGGCGCCCTCGCGTGCGCAAGTGATGCGCGGCACGTCATCCCTTGCGCAGGAGCCGTCGGATCTTGCGGTGGAACCACCAAGCGCGCACGCCGGTCTCGGTGCGGGTCCACCACTCGCGCATGGCTGCCTGGCGTTCATCACGCCACACGCGGTACCGGACAAGCGGTTTTTGGAGCGCAGCACGCCTACGCGCTTGCGCGTAGATCTTGGCCTGGCGGTCCTGGTAGTCGGCAAGCAGCTTGCGCAGGCCGGCCTCGAACGCTTGTCGCAACTGCTCAGGGTCCTTGCGCGCCTCGGCTCCCTTGTAGTATGCCGCCTCGAGCGCGTCGCGCGCGTCCGCGAACCACTCATCGAGCTCCTGCTCTTCCATATACCGGGGTCGTGAGGCGGCGGTTTTTTATACCCTTGTGTCGGTCTCTGGGGCTCGTGAAGCAGCTCATCCTCGTGCGGCAAGACTTGAAGCTCCCCAAAGGGAAGCTCGCGGCGCAAGCGGCGCACGCCGCTGTCGAAGCGTCGTGGCGCGCCGACAAGTCTGCGGTTGCGTCGTGGCGTGATGCGGGCATGGGGAAGGTCGTGCTCAAGGTCGAGGACGAGAAGGAGCTCCTGCGCTACCTCCAAGCGGGGAAGGATGCGGGATTCCCGACTGCCCTCATCACCGATGCGGGTCGCACGGTTGTCGCGCCAGGGACTCGGACCTGCCTCGGCATCGGACCTGCTGAGGATGATGCGCTGGATCGCGTGTTCGGGCACCTGAAGCTGCTGTGATTTGCCAGTTCGCCGTTGTTACCGACCCGGTTTCCCGTCATTCTCGACATCTGCGCTCCATGCCTTTTTCCCTGCGGTCTCCTTCACGCACCGCATGGCCCCCACCTCTACATACGATGATGCCCGCAACACCCAGACCGACACGGTCTTGGGCACGCCATGGATCGACGCAACCGCGCCGATCACGCAGGACCCCTTGTCCAGCGCCTACTTCGCGCTCCAACAGTACGGTGCGCAACGCGGTGATCTGGCGTTCATGGCAGCGTTGCGCAAAGCACGCCCGCAGATGCGCACCACTGGCGCGCCGTACGTCGCGGCCGCGCTTGGTGGACTGCTCGCTGATGCGGGGTACGCGCTCCGACCGCACATCGGCGCGATCTGGCACTCGCCGATTGTCGGCCTGTTGCGCCACGAGCTTGGGATCAAGGGCAACGATACGCAATCGGTGCTGCAAGAGCTCTTGGCGACCACCGCCCGCCTCAACACCTCAGGGATCGACGGCGTGTCTGGCCAGGAGAAACTCCTGGAGAGCGTTGCCGATGCGCAGGTCGGCCTGCAGGCGTACCGTGGCATGGTGGTGTCGATCGATCAGATCGCCCGCGAGCGCCACATCCCTGAGGATCAGGTGATGCGCGCTCTGGCGCGCCGCGCCGCGGTCTATGCGGCAGGATACGGCTCGTTCGACGCGTACGCTGCTCGGGTCCAGAAAGGAGCGTTGAAGGTTCCCGAGACCCGTGCAGCGATCGCGAAACTGCCGGTGGACGCTATCACGCAGATCACCGACTTGATCGATGCGAATACGCTGACTGCTGTCGGTATCCCTCCGGGACTCCCGGGCGAATTCCTCGCGTCGTACGCGCGGGATGCGCTGTGCTTCTTCGACCACCTGATCGTCGAGTCATCAGCCCTGCAGGTGCGGGAGTGCGCGGCGATGGCGCGTACGCTCCAGCCGAAAGGTCGCTGAACCGCCAGGTCCTTTTTTTCCTCCCCGGGGAACATTTAAGAATGGAACGGTGTCCCGGCTCCTTCTGGCTTGGGCCCGTAGTTTAGCTTGGATAGAACATGGGGCTTCGGACCCCAGGACTCCGGTTCAAATCCGGACGGGCTCGTTCTTCCTCTTTCCTTCCCTTGCTGCCCGCAGAAACGGCAGGATCTCCCGCTCAACGATATCCGGCCGAAACATCGGCCACTCGTGCGAGAGCGGGTCCGCGCGGTCATCGAGCATCCGCAGGGTGCTCTGCGGGCATGCCGATCGCAGCCGGTGCAGCCCCCACTCGCTTGGGGGGAAGAACTCGTCGTGCGGCGTGTGGAGGATGAGCGTCGGGGCGTCCACCTGCACGCCGTGCAGCTCGAAACGCGCGAGATTGCGCAGGGTCAGCAAGCCGTTGCGCGGGTCGGGACCGATGTAGGTGAGGATCTCGCGGACACGCGCGACGGTCTCCCGTATGCTGTACTTGACATGTGGATCGTGCCCGCGCAACCGTCGCTGGATGATGCGCGCGCCGCCGCCAAGCAAGTGCCCGACACGGCGATGCGACGGCAGGGGCCCGTTCACGTACGTGAGCGTACGGGCGTCGCCGCACGTGGCAAGCAGGATGGAAGCGCCCGCGCCGGTGCTGTGCCCAACGAGGTCGTACGGTCGATCCGTGTACTCGCGTATGAACCTGCGCGCGGTGTCTGCGAACCCGAGCAGCGTGGTCGCGTGCAGGTGTGGTGCGAGGACATGGTGCTCGTGCGCGAGGAGCTCTAAGGTCTGCGTATAGCGCGGGGGGAATGTGCCAAAACCGTGCAGGAACAGCAAGGGATCGTGATCGGGCGATCCCGCGTACGAGAACGTGTACGGCACGCCGCACGAGATGCCGGTGGCCGTACGCAATACCATCCCTTCGGGACGTGAGATGGGGTATTTCTGCGTTCCTGTGCGTGCGGTGCGCTATCGCTGCCGCCCAGGCCGCATCGCCGCGCGCAGGTCGCCACGGATGATCTCGTTCGCCTCATAGGGATTGTGGAGGATGCGTGCGTGCGAGCCGGCGATGCGCACGATTGCGGGGTTGGCCTGTCGCGTGGTGGTGCAGATCGACGTGATCCACGCTTCGCTGCGCTCGACAGGGAAGAACTCATCGTGCGCGCTCAGGATCGCCCGTGTAGGGGTGGTGATAGCGCCTGATAGGATCTTGCTCGTGTTGATGCTCTCGAGCAGCTGCTTGCTGCGCCGGTAGTTCAGGAGGATCCGACCGACGAAGGAGGCCCCGTGCTCGCGCGCGAATGCGCGGCCCGCTTCTTCTTCAGCGCCAAAGCGCAAGCGGGTCCCCATCGCAAGGAATCCGCGTTCGAAATCCAGCATGGTCGTTCCCAGATCGGGAATGGCGGGGCTCTCAAGCAGGAGCCATTGTGGCGCGGGGTGATCGGTGCC
>CAYNGK010000016.1:0-7733 GCA_964396935.1 uncultured Methanosarcinales archaeon
GTCAAGCGTCCGGTTCGGCCTGCGCACGTACGCGAACCGTTGCATCGACGATGACACCGTGCAGACGTACTCCTGTGTAGGCGGCGGTGCCCAAAGCTCGACGGCAGATTGCGCGTACGGTTGCGCTGATGGCGTTTGCACGCCCGCGCCCGCCGGCACCCCGCTCCTCTTGCGCGGTGTGCAGGTCGCGCACGTGACGGTCGGCAGCACAGATGCGATCTCCGCTCAGCGCTACTACTTCCCGGTCGAGCTCGTCGCGCGTCCGGTCCTCACCGCCGCTGGTGTGCGCCAGTATCTCCTCACCTCTGCGAGCACCGACCTGTGCCGTTCGGACAAGAATTTCCTCACGACCGACATCACGTTCACCGATTGCTCCCCGCATCACGTGAGCGCACCCGACCTGTACCTCTCCACCGATACGGCAGGTCACGACCATCTCGCCGACAACGGCGACCGTGCGCCATGGCGACGCACGTATGGGGGTGTCACGAGCGCGGCCGTGACGGGCACCGGCACGGACCGCAAGGTCATCGGTGTCGTGCATGGAGAGAACCAGAACGTGATGGAGGAGGGGGTGTTCTACCCCAACACCGTGCGCCATCCCATCAGCGAGAACACCTCCTGCTACTCGTCATCCGAGAACGGCTGGCAGCACTGCTGGGAGTCGTTTAGCTCTTTCGTGTCCCTCGTGTGGTGGCCCTATGATGAGTTCCTCGCTGGCGCTCCTGCCCACGATCTCGGGCCGGCGGTATGGACTCCCAAGCGCTATGACATGGACGGGGGTGGCCCCTATCACCCGACGATGTTCGTCGATGGGAATCTGCTGTACCTGTACTACAATTCATGGTCCGCCTCAGGCACGATCTGCGACGTCGCTGCACGGGCGAGTATCGGTGCTGATGGGATGCCCGGCCCGTTTCGCAACCACGCAGGCAATGGCCGCTACCCTGCCGGCCGATCCGCGTTACCGCCTGGCTTCACGCCCGCCAGCATCCAGCAGTATTATGGGACGACTGTGCAATATCCTTCTTGCCTCGTCAGCACTCCTGAGTACAACGGCGTGTGGTTCAGTGTCGCGCGCGTCAGGGGCACGCCATACTACCTCAACGCGGAGGAACGCATCCGCGACGCGTGGAACCCCGATCCGCAGCGGCGTATCGCGCAAGTGGTCTTGCGCATCAGCGATGACCCTGGCAATTGGACGGGTTCGCCTGAGATCGTCATCGAGGAGAAGGCCGGCGGTTGGGGCGCGCTCACGCACACATACCCGACATTCGTCGACAAGGAAGGAACGACCACGATGGAGATCGACCCTGCGGAGTTCTACTTGATCGGGAACACTCCTGCTGACGGGTACCGCGCACGCTCGACGGCGATGCGCCTCTCGTTCCCGGTGAGTATCGCCCAAGAGTAAGGGTGTCTCCTGCTGCGCACCCTCCCCAAACTATTTAAACCGTCGGCGTCCGCTACCGTCTATGCGGGTGGGGGGAAAGCTCTTAGGTGCCGTGCTCGTGGCGCTCGTCCTGCTTGTCGCGTTCTACGCGGTGCAGCACGCGCAGACCCTGGAGCGGCAGCGGGAGCAGAACGTGGAGCAGCTCATGTCCCTGCCCCAGTACGCGGGATGCCATCTCGAGGAGAACGGCGCGCTCCTATGTCCGCAGTCGGAAGACTCGTTCGTCCTGCCTGATCTCACGGGAGGGCTGCTGGTCCTCCTAGGTCTCATCCTGGGCGCGTACCTGATCCGATCCGACCGGACGAACCGCACCATCCTCGAGGAGGTCAAGGGCACGAGATCGCGTCTCGCGGTCGACGAGCGCCGGGCACTCATCGAGAGTATCCTCACGCCGGGTGAGCGCAAGGTCGTCGCCGCGGTACGCGAGCAGCCCGGCATCACCCAAGCAACGTTGCGCCTGCGCGTGGACATGAGCAACGCGCAGTTGAGCGTGACGCTGCGTGAGCTTGAGCTGCGCAAGATCATCAGGAAGGTGGAGGACGGCAGGACGAACAGCATCCACCTCGCGAGGGAGGTCTAGGGATATGGGAACCGAGAACGCCACGAGACGCGAACGACGCGTGAAGCAGCGTCAGGAACGCGATGAGCTCAACCGTGCGCAACGCGCGCTCTTCACCAAACGGCAGCGCAACAAGCGGTTCCTCAACATCACGATCGCCTGCGTCCTGGGCGTGCTCGTCTTGTGGGGCCTCGCGCGCATCGTCACGCCGGACAAGGAAGGCGCGTACGACGGACTCGCGCAATGCCTCACTCGCGCCGGCGTGACCATGTACGGCACGGACTGGTGCCCGCACTGCCAGGACCAGAAGGCGCAGTTCGGCCCGAGCTTCCGCTACGTCCAGTACGTGAACTGCGATGCGAACCGGCCTGCATGCGATGCGGCCGGCGTCACCGGATTCCCGACGTGGGTGTTCCCGGACGGCGGCGAATCGCTCGCTGGCGAGCAGCCGCTTGCGACGCTCGCGGCGCGAGCGGGGTGCGCGTTTGCGGATCAGCCGTGAGTGGGCGCTCGCGTACGTCCTGTGCGCGATCCTGATCCTGAACATCATCACGATCGTGCTGTTCGCCTCCCGTCTCGAGCCAGAAACGAGCATCGCGCCCGCATCGCCGATCGGCTTGCAGGACGTGACCGACACGCCATCGGCGCCGACACCATCGGCTGCTGCGGATACGCGGCCGCTCGTGCGCGCGATCATCCTCGAGGACACGGCACGCTGCCCGGACTGCTTTGACGTGCGCCAGTACGCGGCGGCGCTCGATAGCACGATCGCGATCGCAACGGAGACCGGCGATCTCGCCGCATGGGATGCGCGCCTGGCAGCTGATGATCGCGATCTCGCCAACAGCAAGCGCTTGCCCGCGATCGCGTTCAACGCGACCATCCTCGAGTATCCGCAGCTCGTGAACGATTGGTCGACGATCGGCTACACGATCACCTTCGGGAGCGGCCCGTACGCGGGCGATTGGTACGTGCTACCTACGCTCAACCCGCCGTACCTCGATCGCACGACTGGTGAGGTGACTGGCCGTGTGGAGGTCACGTACCTCACCAAGCGGGATTGTGACGGCTGCGTCTCGCAAGGGCAGTTCCGGCAATTCCTCATCGCCAGCCGCATCACGCCGTTTGCGGAACGCGTGGCGGATGCGGACTCGCCCGAAGGGCGCCGGATCATCACCCAGTACAATATCACTGCCGTGCCGACCATCCTGCTGTCCGGGAGCGCGCTCGAGTATCCCGGATTCCGTCCCGGATGGGATGTGGTCGGGAGCGCCGAGGAGGATGGGACGCTCGTCCTACGCGATCTCGAGCGGTTGCAGGTCACCTATTACGATATCCCCACCGCAAGGGTTATGAAGCCGTGAGGCGCTGCTGCCACCATGTCCATCCCGCGCACCCCGCCGCCAAAGGAGATGAAGACGCGTACGCCGCAAGAGATCGCCGAGGAACGCAAGGAGAACCTGATCGCGTTCGCGGTCGTCATCCTCGTGATCGGCGCGATCGCGTTCTTCGTGTGGCGGTCCGTGACCGCGCCTATCCCTGCGCCGGAACGGGTGGCGATCGGCGTGGGGAACGCGCCGTCGATCGGCCTTGCGACCGCGCCCGTCACGGTCATCATCTTCAGCGATTTCGAGTGCCCGTACTGCGGCGAGTTCGCGCTCGACACCATGCCGTTGGTCGCGCAACGGCTCGTCGAGACCGGCCAGGTGCGCGTGGCGTTCCGGCACTTCCCGCTCACCACGCACCCGTATGCGGACCGCGCCGCGCAAGCGGCCGTGTGCGCAGCTGACCAGGGCAAGTTCTGGGAGTATCACGACCTGCTCTACGCCAACCAGGATGCGCTGCAGATCGGCGACCTCCAATCGTACGCTGTCGCGCTCGGGCTTGACACGGCCGCGTTCGACGCGTGCCTTTTGGGCGAGGAGCGCGCGAATGTCGTCGCTCAGGACCGCGCGCTCGGGCTGCAGGTCGGCGTGACCGGGACCCCGACGTTCTTCTTCAACGGGCGCAAAGTCGCTGGCGCGCTCACGTACGACGCGTTCGCGGCGGAAGTGGAGAAGGAACTCCCGTCAGAGAACTGATGCGGTCTCCCACCAGTACGTTTTTATATCCTCTCCGCCCGTGATCGTCGTATGGTTCTCGCTGCCGGGTGGAAGCGGTTGCTTTGGGTCGCTGGCGTGCTCTTGCTCGTGATCGTGGTGTATGCGGCTGTCGAACTCTCGGGTGAGTTGCGCGACGAGCAGAGCCGGCAACTCGGTTCCGAGACGCAGCAGACGCTCTGGCGCGGAGAGCTGTTTTTCCTCCGGGAAGGGATCGCCGAGCAGCGCGGGCTGTACCTCCCGCCGCGTGTGTTGCTGTTCCCGAATCGGGACAGGAATCGTTGGACTGGGAGCGAATGGCTGTACGTCGCGAACACGCTCGATCGCAACGTGACGATCTCCTGGGAGTTCATCCCTGATGGTGCAGCGCCTGAGCGCACACGGATCCACACGATCGATGAGAATGAAACGCTCGCACCCGGCGAGGTGGGGATCACTCAATTCCTCATGAACGGTCCGCTCCCGAGCGAGCCGTTCTCGGTCACGGTGCGCGTCTTCGCCGATGGCGAGCCGTACCGCAACGCGACGATGCAGGTCGTGGGGATGAGCGCTCGGTGATCATCGGCATCGACTTGGGCGGGACGAAGGTCGCGGGCGGGGTGCTCGTCAAGGAGAAGATCGTGCGTTGCGTGCAACACCCCACCGAAGCGGCGAAAGGCCGTGCGCGTGTCATCGCGAACATCCGCTCCCTCATCGATGATCTCGCGCAAGGAGCACGTATCTCGGCCGTCGGGATCGGGGTGCCGGGCACGTATCGGGGCACGCGCATCGTGAACCTCCCGAATGTGACTGCGCTCAACGGTGTCGATCTCAAGCGCGCGCTCAAACTGGCCTGTCCGGTCGCGCTCGACAATGACTTGCGCTGCGTCGCGCGCGCGGAAGCGCGCATAGGCGCGGCGAAAGGCGCGCTGGTCGCGCTGGTCGTGAATGTCGGCACCGGTCTTGGAGCGAGCTATGTCTTCAACGGCGCGCCGTTTCGCGGCGCGTACGGGAATGCGAGTGAAGCGGGCCATCAATGGCTGGACGCCGAACACACCGAATGGGAGCATCTCCTGAGCGGACCGGCACTGCTCGCGCGGTACCGCCATCTCGGTGGCAAAGGAGACCGGGTCTCGGCTGTGTGGACGGACCGCTCGCGTGCTGGTGCACGCATGAGAGAGGAGGCGACGGAACTGCTCGCGCGTTTCATCAGGAATCTCGTGATCACATTTGATCCTGATCGGATCGTGCTCACGGGTGGGGCGATCACGCCCGCGTACGCGGCGGCCGTCGCGTCACGCTTGCGTTCATGGGGGGTGCGCGCCCCTGTGCGCCGCGCCCTCGTCAAGGACCCGGGCGTGGTGGGCGCGGCACTCTGGATGGTGCAGCCGACGACTGTGCGCCATTCCTGATCCCCGCTCCGACCGCTACGGGACGTCCGCTCGCGGCCTGTTTCGGGGCGCGTCGCAGTGACGTCGACTCCGTCTCGTCACACGCGCCCCTCAGGACGGATCCCAAGGTAGCGGTCCGCCTGCCTTTCACGCCACACCAACCGACACAACCTTTATAAACGAACGTCGTGGGTCCTCCGTCGGTGAACGAGGTGGACTGGTAGCGATGGTGCTCTTGCCGAGCGTGTTCGGATCGGGTGGCGTGCTGAGCGGCTTCTTCCTCGACCCTTCGAAGATCCTCTGGGTACTGGCGTTCCTCATCCCGCTCATCCTCCTGTATCTCATCCGTCCGCGACCGGTGAACGTCGCGGTGCCCAGCCTCATGTTCATCCTCAAGGACATGGGTCGCAGCCGGTTCCTGAGCTTCTTTCGCACGATCTTCCGTGACATCCTCATGCTGCTGCAGCTGCTGGCGATCCTCCTTCTGGCTGTCGCGCTCGCGAAGCCGTTCATCGAGGTGGAGCGCGAATCCCTGGTCCAGCAATCCATCCTCATCGTCGATGTGAGCGCGAGCACGCGCGCGTTCGATGATGACACGTTCGCCCAGATCCGCGACGCGGCGATCGATCGCGTGAGCGGCGACACGGTCATCATCCTCAACCAACGCAACCCCATCATTCTCACGCAGGACGGGGAGCCGCGGCTCTCCGCGGGCGATGCGAAGGATCTCCTCGATGACCTGTCCCCGACAGACACCCCTGGCAACCTCCCCGCGGCGCTGGACCTCGCGGCGCAGTACGCAGGTCCCGAGAGCAAGGTCACGATCATCAGCGACCTCATCCTCTCCGCAAGCGAGGACCCGGGCCTCATCGACGCGCGCCTCAAGATCCTGCGCTCGAAAGGGGCGCTCGTTGAGGTCGTCACGCTTGGCCGCACGGACGGGAAGAACCTCGGCATCGTCGGTGGCCGGCTCAACAGCGCGAACGCGTCAGTGGACCTGAAGATCCAGAACTTCGACCCCTCACCCCAGGAGTTCTCGCTCGCGGTGAACGGCAAGGACATCGCGCTCTCCACACGCGTGCTGCCTCCAGCAGGACAACCCGGCAGCCTGCTCACGGTCTCCGTGCCGGTGGGCAACGGCAAGAACGAGATCCGGCTCTCACCTGATGACGATCTCGCGATCGATAACGCATATGACGTGAGCATCCCCGAACAGCCGCAAGTCAGCGTGCTGCTCATCAGCAACGACGAGCGCGTGAGCGCAAGCAAGGTCGTCCCTGCCCTGAACGCCGCAGGCGACCAGTTCACGCGTGTCGTGATCGCGTACGCGATACCGCCGAAAGTGCCGGACCTCGAGCAGGACATGTACGTGCTCAAGGATATCGAGACGCGCTTCATCCTCCCCGGCGTGGTCCAGGACCTGCGCGAGCAGGCGGAGGACGGCCGTGTCATCGTCGTGTTCGCGCAACCCGACCTCTTCAGCGTCCAGTGGGGCGATCTCCTCCCTGTCGACTACAAGAACGGGTTGCCTGGCCTCTCTGGCCGGTTCGACCTGCAGGTGAACAGCACGTTCCCGCTCGTGCGCGGCCTCTCCGATCTCGGCCAGGTGGATGGCGCGCAGCTCGTGCGCGTGCGCGCGAAAGAGGACGCGCTCGTGTACGCATCGGTCGGCACGAACGACGGCGCGGAACCGGTCATCGCGGCGCACCGCATCGGCCGCGGAGCGGTCATCTACTATGGAATCGCTGACCGGCCGACCACGGATATCGATCCGCAAAGCTACGCGGTGCTGTGGGGTCGCATGGTGGACAACGCGCTCACGGATGTCATGACCATCAATATCCCGACAGGAGCCGTCCTCACGGGCGCTGAGCGCATCCGCACACCCGATGGCACGCGTGATGCGCCTGTCGCGGCGGACGTGGCCGGTTTCTATGGCGTCGGCTCGCGCACGATAGCCGCGGTCCTGTACCCGCTTGAGCGTTCGACCGCCGTCACCTCCGCTACTGACTCCGCGAGCGGCTCGGAGAGCGCGATCCGCTCACGCGCCGTGATCGATGCCGATGGCGTTGATGACGCCGCGGCGAGTGACGCCGATGGCACGAAGGTCCCGATGGACCTGACCGCGATCCTCCTGATCATCGGCCTGTGCCTGCTCGTTGCCGAGCTGCTGTATGTGAAGCTGCGAGGTGATCTCTAGCATGCAGTGGTACGACCCCGTGCTCGAGATCTGGTCGCATGTGACCGGGACG
>CAYNGK010000016.1:7743-11682 GCA_964396935.1 uncultured Methanosarcinales archaeon
ACGATGCGCCATCCCGCGTGGTTATGGGGGATCCCGATCGCCTTCATCGTCCTGCTCATCCTCGTGCGCTGGACCCCGGTGCGTGTCTCGTACGATCAGGACGCTCTCGCGCGCTTGCGTCGCGTGCGCGCGACTGTGTTCGTCTTGCGCTTCCTCGCCATCACCCTGATCCTGATCGCGCTCGCGACCCCCGTCACGACCATCACGCGCGAGAGCGCCGGTGACCCGCGCGCCCTCATCCTGATCGACCGCAGCGGCAGCATGGACGCGTTCGATACGAGCACCATCCCCTATCTCACGGACCGCATCGGCGATCTCATCCCGACGACCGTCCAGGAGTTCGGCAGCGAGGAGTCAAGCCCTGTCGGTGACGCGGCGCTTGGCCACCCCGAGCACATCCTGCTTATCTCCGACGGGAACGCGAATGTCGGTGTGGACTTGCGCGATGTGGCGCAAGTCGCGCGCGGCAACAACCTCAGCATCAGCGCGATCGACCTCTCGCCGGTGCGCGAGGACGCGGCTGTCGTGATCGACGCGCCCGCGCAGCTCCCGCTCGGATTCCCTGCCGGCATCACGGTCGAGGTCACGAGCACCTCCGGCACGGCGGTGCCGCTCACTGTCCTGATCGATGGCGTGCAGGCGTACAGCGCGCCGACCATCGGCCGCATCCAGCTCGACCCGGTCCTCGCGACCGGCTACCATCGCATCGAGGCGCGCATTACGCAAGGCGGCATGCGCAGCGAGAATGACGCGCACTACCGCGTGCTTGAGGTGCTCGAGAAGCCCCGCATCCTCGTCGTCTCCAAGGGCACCGGCCCGCTCGAGTCCGCGCTCGTCAAGAGCTTCGACACCACTGTCGTCACGAGCATCCCGCAAGACCTCTCGCCATACCTCGCTGTCGTGCTCGATGACGTGCCGGCGGCGAAGGCCGGCAACCCGTCGAACCTCGCCGAATACCTCAAGGACGAGGCGGGTGGCGCGTACGGGAACGGCCTCGTGGTCGTGGGCGGGTTCAACAGCTTCGATCGCGGCGGATACGGCAACACGCAGCTCGAGAGCCTATTGCCTGTGAAGATCGGCAAGCCCAAACGCAACCTGGGCGATAACAACCTCGTGTTCGTCATCCAGATCTCTGGCAGCACGAACGGCACCCGTGTCGTGGTGGGCCCTGGCGGGCAGACGACGACCGTGCAGGACGAGATCTCGACGCTCGATGTCATCAAGGCGCAAGCCGTGAGCGCGATCAACAGCCTCAACTTGCGCAACAATGTGGGTGTGGTCGTCTTCGGCGTGAGCACGCAAGGCCAGAGCTACGACAGCGCGCAAGCGACGCTCGCGGCGAGCGTGCGCCGGGTCGCGGAGATCAAGACGCTCTCAGCGAACAAGCAGGAACTCCTGAGTACCGAGACCGGCATCCCCGCGCTGCGTGGCGGTGGCACGACGAATCCCGGGTTCGCGCTCGAGGAGGCCATCCAGATGCTGCAGGCGAGAAGCGGCAGCAAGACGATCATCTTCCTCTCCAACGGCCGCTTCGCGGCCGGATTAGGCGATACCGGTGCCGGCGCGAAGGCGGATGTGGAAGCGAAGCTCGAGAAAGCCCGCCGCCTCGGTATCGCGGTGCATATGATCGGTGTCGGCTCCACCGACCGCGATCCGGCGGTGTTCACGAAGAAGGTCGATGAGTCCTTCCTCATCGGCGTCGCACAACGCACCGACGGCCTGTACGACCGGGCGACCTCGCTCGCACGCCTCATGGTCAATTATGGCGACCCCGATGAGAAGGGTTTCGGCGAGGATTTCTCGCTTGTCACGATGAGCCTCACGCATTTCATCACGCGCGACCTGGAGCTCGACGCGGTCCTCAACGGGTACAACGAGGTCGCGCCCAAGGACGGTTCGCGCATGCTCGTCGCGACCGACAGCGGATCCCCCGCAGTGACCGTGTGGAACTACTTCAACGGCCGTGTCGCCGCTGTGACGGTGTTCACCGCCTCCGGTTTGGGCCCGCTGCTTGCGGGCGAGAACAGCGATCTCATCCGCAACACGGTTTTGTGGTCGATCGGCGACCCCGCGCGCAAGGACGCGGTCATCGTGCGCACACCGACCGCGATCGTTGATGAGCGCTCGGAGATCACGTTCGTGAGCAAGGAGCCGATCAGCGGCAATTGCAAGGATACGGGCCTCTCCTTCGAGCGATCGAACGGGGACGCGTACGTGTTCTCCTTCACGCCGCACCAGGCGGGCTTCGGGACCGCGTGCGGCGTGCCGTACGCGGTGAACCACCCCTCCGAGCGTTGGCGCGTCGGAGAATCGGCGACGCTCGCCGAGACGGTCCGGTCGACCGGCGGTGACGTGTTCACGTTCGATCAGGTGGAGCAGATCGTCGAGAAGATCAAGACGGTGAGCACGCGCGTGACGGTCGAGAAGACCGAATTGCGCAATCCGTTCATCGTGCTCGCGCTCGTGCTGTTTTTGCTGGAAATCTTCATAAGGAGGCTCACCAAGGTGAGCGGCTGACGGAGTTGATGAGGAAAAATGGCGAACTACATGGGTCGGAACGTGAATCTCATGCTCCTTGTGATCATCATCGGTGTCGTGGTCGCGCTTGTCGGCACGACCGTGTTCTTCCAGCGCGTGCTCGAGAACAAGACGGACGCGTACCAGGACACGAGCATGACCTTGAGCCAGTGCCAAGTCGAGCTCACGAACTACCGTGAGGTCGCGAACGACGCGCAAGAGCAGGCGAACCAGTCCGCCCAGGACGTGCGCAAGTACGACGAGATCTACGAGCAGAAGGTCGGCGAGCTCGCGGACACCCAATCCCAGCTTGGCGATGCCAACCGACAGCTCGCGTTCGAGAAGCTCCAGAAGGAGCGGTTCCAGGCGTCCTACGAGCAGCAGCTGTCCGAGAACCGCAAGCTCAACCTCACGATCGATTCGCTCGAGAACAGGATCGATGACCTCAAGGACGACCTGGCGGACTGCCGGGCGGGGAACTAGGAGGGACCTGATCGCATGACGTCCCCCATCAGGAGCATGTTCGGCGAGGTGCAGTACGAGCTCGTCAAGATCATCCTCCTGAACGTATTCCTCTCGACGGTGATCTTCTTCCTCATCGCGGACCTCATCGGCCTGGTGTTCGGGATGCCCTTGTGGTATGTGCTCATCGCGGCCGCTGTGTACTTCACGGTCGACCTGATGGGCGAGCTGCGCAAGATCAGCGTGCAAGTCGTGGAGGAGAAGAACCCGGAATTGCGCGAGATGCTGCGCACTGCGAAGGACAACCAGGACCAGGACAGCCTCATGGCCCACGCGCTGTTTAGCGAGGTCATGGACCGCATGCGACGCGTCTCGAGCGGCACATTCCTGGACTTCCGCAAGCTCATGCTCAAGCTCGGCGCGGTGTTCCTGCTCGCGATCGTGCTCGTCTCGCTCGCGTTCTTCAATATCAACATCCAACGCTTCGAGGACCCGCTCAAGGCCCCGTTCATGGCGCTGGGCCGCCTCCTGGGCGGCGGCGGTGTGGCGACAGGCCAGGACCAGGTGGGCGCCGGCGGTCCCGGCGATGACCTGTTCGCCGATGCGCGCATGGCGGACCTGGGCGACCAGCAACTGGTCGCGACCGTCAAGCCGGGTCTCGATAATCCGGATTTCAACCAGCTCGATCCCTCATCGCCATCATCCGACCCCTTGAAGGACCTGGGTGGTGGCGAAGCGGGGTTCAACGACGGCGGCCCTGGCTACGCGTCAGGCCTCGATGAGCGTGACTTGCAGCGCAGCTACGAGTACGCGAAGCAAACGCAAGAATGAGATCACGATCAGCAGAAAGGTTAAAAACCATTTCACAAGGAGGGATGATCAATGGCGGCACCAAGCGCAGACGCAGTGAAGAACATCGATAAGCTCAAGGCGACGTTCACGAACGTCAAGGCAGAGATC
>CAYNGK010000016.1:11692-18906 GCA_964396935.1 uncultured Methanosarcinales archaeon
AGCGGATCATCGGCCAGGACGAGGTCATCGACCAGATCCTCATCGCCATCCTCACCGATGCGAACGCCCTTCTCGAGTCCTTCCCTGGCCTTGGGAAGACCTCGACCATCAAGGCGATCGCCGAAGTCATGAACCTGAAGTTCAGCCGTGTCCAAGGGACGCCCGATCTCATGCCCTCCGATGTCACGGGGACGTACGTGATCGAGGAGAAGGATGGCAAGAAGGTGTTCAAGTTCCAGCGCGGTCCCGTGTTCGCGAACATCGTCCTCGTGGACGAGATCAACCGTGCCACGCCAAAGACCCAGGCCTCGTTGCTTGAGGCGATGCAGGAGAAGCAGGTCACGATGGGCAACCAGACGTTCGAGCTGGAACGGCCGTTCTTCGTGCTTGCCACGCAGAACCCCATCGATCAGGAAGGGACGTACCCGCTGCCGGAAGCGCAGATGGACCGATTCCTGCTCAAGATCCTCCTGGACTACCCAACCGTCGACCAGGAAGTCACGATCGTGGACCAGTACACGCGCGTCCAGGATGACGCGCCGCTGCAGCAGCTGCTCTCGGGAGAGTCCATCCTGCTCTTGCAGAAGCTGACGCGCCAGGTGCCGATCGCGAACGATATCAAGCGCTATGCGGTCGAATTGGTCGCGAAGACGCGCAAGTCTCCCGAGCTCATCGAGTACGGCGCGTCGCCGCGTGCATCGCTCGGCCTCGTGATGGCCGCGAAGGCGCGCGCGCTCATGGATGGGCGCAAGTTCGTGTCCGTCGAGGACATCAAGGCGGTCGCGGCGCCGGTGTTGCGCCACAGGATCGTCTTGTCGTTCCAGGCGGAGCGCGCAGGCAAGACGACGGATGATGTCATCAAGGAATTGGTGAAGTGAGGGCCGCGTACGCATGGCCATCGACCCGGATTTCATCCAGGCGCTCAATCGCCTCAAGATCATCCTCAAGAAGCGGATCTACACGGACCGCCAGGGGGAGCATCACGCGTCGCAGGGCGGGGACTCCCTGATCTTCCGCGACTACAAGGCGTACACGCCCGGTGATGACTTCCGCCGTATCGACTGGAAGATCTACGCCAGGACAGACAAGTTCTACATCCGTCGCTTCGAGGCGGAGCGCAATATGACGGTGCACATCCTCGTGGATGCGAGCGCGAGCATGCAGTTCGGCTCGAAGGTGGGCAAGGGCCTGCGCACGAAATTCGACTACGCCGCGATGATGGGGATGGGGTTCGCCTACCTCGCGGTGCGCAACAATGAGAAATTCAACCTCAGCACGTTCACGGAGCACGTCGCGGCGTTCAAGCCCAAGAAAGGGGCGAAGAACCTCGCGGTGCTCTTCGACTACCTCGGTGGGATCAGGGTGGAAGGGAAGAGCAACTTCCTCCAATCGATGGACGAGTACCGCAAGCGCATCACGTCGAAGTCGCTCATCGTGTTCGTCTCGGACTTCCTGTACGACCCGGCCGAGGTCGAGGAGATCCTGGGCCGCTACCGCAAGAGCCAGGTGTACGTGATCCAGGTCCTCGATCCGCAGGAGAAAGACCTCCAATTGGCGGGCGATGTGATCCTCGAAGACTCAGAAACGTCCGAACGGATGCGCACATTCGTCTCGAACAGGCTTCGAAGCACGTATCAGCAGCGGTTGGAGGAGCATATCGCGCGCCTCAAGGACATCTGTGATCGCAATAGCGCGAGTTTCATGTCCCTTACGAGCAACACGCCTGCGTTTGAGGCGTTCTATCATATGTTCCGTTGAGTGCGCGTGTTTCTCGACGAGAACTAGCGACCTGAGAATGTGGTTTCACGAACCTTTGCCGCGCGATGAGGCGCTGGGGTGCCCGTAAACGATGCGCAGAGTTCGCAAAAATGAAACATTTAAATATACCTCTTCACGGTAGAATTGAATCAAATTAACGGAGGACCTCCCATGGCAAAGAAGAAGGCGGCGAAGAAGAAGAAGCAGTAAAACAGCTTCAACTCTTCCAAAAGAGTTTTCTTCTTTTTTCTTCTTCACTTCTCCCAACGGCGTTTCTCGACGACAAAACGCGCAGTCTACGCGTCGGATTCAACGGATCTCAAGCTGCGATCCGGGCGTATTGAGCTCTTGGATGAGCGCATCGAGCTCTTGCGCGAGTTCCATCGCTTTTGGCGCATCGACTGGTCGCTGTTCCCATTCGGCGAGGTGCGAGAGCGCCTTTTTGGCGAACAGTTCCGCGCGTCGCGCGGGAGAGGCGAACGACAGTTCCAGCTGACGCGACCAGTTCTGGATCGTCAGGTTGCGTAATCCGCGATCGATCGCGGGGAGCTTGTCGAGGAATTCCTTGAGGATCTTGAGGATCATCTCGGTGTTATCCCCTATCGATCGGTCGAAACCCGCGAAGAGCGGATGCCTGCGGATCCTCGTGTCGATGCTCTCGAGGATCCTGATGCGCTTGCCGAGTTCTGTCCTGAACCTACCGATGGCCTCATCCTTCATCGCGTCCGTGCCGAAGTTCCCACGCAGGTTGAACTCGACATGCCGCGTCTGATCGGCATCTTGCAGGCGCGAACGCAGGAGGCGCATCAATGCCTCCTCGTTGAAGAACTGTCCGAGGACCGCGCGATAGCGACGACCCAATTGGGAGCCGCTGCCGGTAGGGGCTACCGCCCCTCCTCTCTTGAGCAGCGACCAGCTCATCTGGTGCGTCCTCGCGGCAGGTCGTCGATGGCGGCGAGCCGCGGGTCGTCTGCAGCGCGCAGGAGCGACGCGCTATCGAGCTTGCTCTCCTGCGCCTTGATCAGGCGTTTGCTCCCGCACTGCGGGCACCCGCGCGGGGTATTGAGCGCGTTGCGTCGGAACTGGTACCGGCAATCGACGCACTGGTACGTGTATTTCCGCTCGTCGATGCGATCGAGCTCGTGCCGCTCGCGCTGGACGATCCCGAGGCACGCGACGCACGCGACATCCCGGCCGTTCGGGAGATACTTGACCTGGTCGAACGGGAGGTCTTTTTTGCAGCGCGAGCAGCGCAAGAGCCGTCGGATGTCGGTCTCCGGCATCAGTCGAACCTCCGTCCGGTCGATGCCTGCAGCATGGCCTGCGCGCTCGAGCGCAGGTCGCTCTCGATCGATGCGCTGCCGCAGTACGGGCAGTGGAGGGTCGTGCCTGTCTTGGCGCTCGCGAAGCGGTAATTGCATGCGGTGCACGCGTACTTGCGCCGCGACGGGTCGTCCTTGACCCGCGGGTGCGGATCCGGCTTCGTCACGTCCTGGATGATCCGGTCCGCACGTGGCGCCCCTTTGGGCGGCAATCCTGCGCAGGAGCGGCACACCATGCCGGTGCGATTCGCATCCATCACCATGTCGAGCATCCGTGTGCCCTTGCCGCACCTGCGGCATTTGATCGTCATCGTCTGTTGGTCTACCATTCGCTCGTCACCGTCCGCTGGTCATCGCTACTGTGGCCCACACCGCAAGAGAAAGGGGCCGTCGTTGTCGCCTGTGCGCGTTTCCCCTGGTGAGTGGGGTATTTATGCGTTGCGGAGAAGGTCGGAGAATCCTCTGTCTGCTCTCTACAACAGCGGGTTCTGCCCGCCATACAGCGCGTGGAACTGGCCGTTTCTGAATTCGAGCGAGAAGATGTCGTTGTTGCACGCGGTGGTGCGCATCTTCACGACGGAAATCTCGCGTACCACTTGGCGGCGGAACGGAGTGAGCTTGATGACGATGATGCCGTCGGCGAGGAAATCCTCGATCTCGTACTCGCTGAACTTCGAGCCGTCAAGGGGCATCTCGCTGATGAGCAGGCTCGTGAGGTCCATGTCGCGCAGGAACTCAAAGATCATGAACAGCTCGATGCGCGGGTTCTCCAACCGCGCGAGCACGTAGAGCGCGGAGAGCGAGTCCAAGACGAACAGCCGTACGCCCGCCTCGACCGTGACCTTCTTCACCACATTCTTGATCACGTTGAGCCACGACTTGTTGTTGTCCACTTGGATATCCCGGATCTCCTTGCGGATGCAGCCGATATCCACCACGAACAGGTTTCCCTTGTCACGGCTCAGCCCTTGGATCTTCGCCTGGAGTTCAGAGAGGTCCTTGACCATGATGAGATTGACCTTGGCGAAGTCGTAGTCCATATTCATCATATGGTTGACGAGCGACTCCGCTGACTGCTCAAGGGAGAGGTACAGGCAGTTGTTGCCGTTCACCGCCTCGTGATAGAGGACGTTGAAGCTCACCGAGGATTTCATCGTTCCTGCGGCGCCGGAGATGAGGGTCAGGTGTCCTTGCGGGATCCCGCCTTGGAGATTTTCGTCGAGGCCGTTGATGTACGTCCGGACACGCTTGATCTCATGCTTGTCCTGGACGAGCTTTTGGGCCAACGACTCACCTCACCGAAATAGACACCCCATCACCACAAGACTATTTAAAGCTTGTTGCGAGGGTACGCATCCTCCTGTTCAGGCCAGCCGAGCCGGCCCGTTGGGGTCAGAATGCCCCGGCCAAGGTGGATCGGCGGTCGAACGCCTTGATCACCTGTAAGTCGAGCGTGTCCAGTACGCGTTCCACGCACCGGCGCACATCCCACTCCTCGGCGTGCGCGTGGTACTTCCCCTCATCTGTGGCGAGGTGGGCCATACACCCGAGACCGGAGCCCGCGCGCTTGACGTGCAGGTGCAGTTCGGCCGCGTTGAAGCGGTGCCGGTGCCGATCCAGCAGGCGTGAGCCTGCCTCTTGGAGTGCAGCACGCACGAGCGAGGGCAACGGCACCTCGGTCGAGAGTCGGATGGTCGTGTCACTGCTGTTCGTCAGAATCTTCGTGGCCACCATAGTTATACCTCTGATACGGTCCCATCTGCACGCGTATATAATATTCGTGACCGTTCCTGGCCAGTGCCACAAAAAGGATGACGCGTGTCGTCACCGTTTACGGGTGATCGAAACGCGCACACGGCGTCTCCCCCGTTTCTGTGGGGGTTTGGGCGCTTCGCGCCGTTGACCGATGGTGGCCTTTTGTCGCGCGCGACCTACACCTGCCGGCAGGTGCGGTCTTGCGAGGAGAACGAGCGCCTCATCGAGCGTGTGCTCGACCCACACCACGGCAGTCCGAGAACCCGGCGCGCTCAAGACCGCGCCCGGCTTTGCCTTGCCCGCGCGCAGGCTCACGCCCGGCAAGCGCCGGCACGTCTCTTCGACGATCGTCCAAGAGGCACCGTCGCCAGAGAACACGAGCAACTCCGGCGTGCCGATCGCGGCACTCATGCCCGCGGTGACAAACGCGATGCGATAGGAGAGGAGCATCAGGGCCTCGACGCATCGCGCATCGCCCGCACGCGCCGCAGCTTCGATCTGCGCATAGCTTGACTTGCCGGTCATCCCTGCAAGACCGCTGCGCTCCGCAAGCAGCTCCGCGACGCGCCACGTCTCCGTATCGAGCGCTTCCGCTATCGACAGCGTCGCATCCGGTGCGATCGCGCCCGAGGAACGCAGGCCGGGGATGCTCGCGGTCGCTCCGACACCACTGGTCGTGGCGAGCGCACGGCCCGCACGCAATGCGGTGACCGTGACTTGCTGATCGATATGGATGCTCACCGCGCGCAAGGGCCGTTTCACGCCAAGGATCTCGAGCGCCGCCTGGTACGCAGCCTCATGCCACAACCCATCCTCGCCACCGGGCGTGTGCGCGAACGAGCGCCGCAGTACGGGCGGCGCCGCGAGCGCGTGGTGCGCATCAGGGATGTACTGGTAGATGCCGCTGCCCACCACCCCGACATGGTGCGCGTTGGGCAGCTGGCTGAGCGCCGCGCGCACGACCTGAGCTATCGCGGGCAGCGCGTGATGTGCGCGCAGGATCCCTTCGAGGCGGGCGGCAGCCGCGTGGTCCAGGCGCACGGACGTGCCAAACGCGCGGCCACCTTGCGGGATGCGGTGGATGACCGCGAGGATATTATCGATCGCGAGGATGTGCTGGTTGCGCTGGAGGTACTCGACGAGTCGGCGCAATGCCACGCGGTGGTCGATCACGCCCGTGCTCTCCGTGTACGGTTCCTCACCCGCACGCTGGATCTCGAAGAACGCCCCCGCCGTGCCGAGCCTGCCATACTTGCCCGCCGCGACAACCCGGTCCTTGCGCAACTGGAAATGCAGGGTATCGGGCGTTGCGTACAGCAGGAGTATCGTCACGGGAAATCGCTCACCTCAACCGCACGCCCAGAGGATGCGTCTTAAGAAGCTTTCGGAGGAATGCTGCAGGGTCATCCTCCCATCTCAAGATCTGGATGCGCACTAGCGCAATATCCGTTTCGAGCTGCGCCCGTGCAAGACGACCCACACCGCGAGGCCCATCACGACGGCGATGGAGCCCAGCACGCGCGCCCAATCCTGCATGACCGATGCTGGCGCTTCGCGCACCGTGTCCTGGTACTGCGTCAAGGACATCCGGTCCGAATAAGAGCTGATCACCTCGCAGTTCGCCGCGAGATCGCACACGCCCGTGCCCCAGCGGGTGGGGCAGCACGTCTCGCCCGCATCCGCGCACACCGGCGCGGCCTCGTCGCACAGCTGCGTGCATCCGAGCTCGCCGCACGTCGGCTCCTTCAAGACGTACCCCGATAATCCGTTGTCGGGCAGGAGCATCGCTGCACCAAGCAACAAGACCACGAGCGCGCCCAAGTACACGACCGGATGCGGTCCGCCGCTCACTCGGCATCACCCTTGCGCACGTAGAGCGCATCGCGCAGGAGCCCGATCGCCACCCGCGCGTGCGCCTCGGTCGCGTGCTGGGCGAGTTCTGCGCGCGCGACCGCCTTGACCGCGCGCACCACGCCCACGACGGTTCGTGGGCCGACTTCCGTGAGGAACTTGCGCTCGTCCTCCTTGAGGGAGCGCACGAACGCGACGATCTGCCCTTCGAGCTGCGCGCCCAGCGTGACCTCGATCGTGCCGGCGCGCTCGAGGTATTGCGCCAGGAACGCGGCATCCGCGTCAGAGACCGTCAGCTTCTCCCCGCGCACGATGCGCGCGGCGATCTGCGCGAACTCCTGTTCGGACGGCTTGCGCACGATGAAGATGAAGTGGAACCGCGATAGGAGGGGATCGTCGAACGGCACCTGCTTGCGCAGGACCTCGGCGCTGTGGCCCACGAACGATCCGGTGCTCGGGTTCGCGGTCGCGATCACGCGTACGCGCGCGGGCAATTGCTCGTGCTTCGTGCCCTTGTCATACGTGACG
>CAYNGK010000016.1:18916-23091 GCA_964396935.1 uncultured Methanosarcinales archaeon
GAACCCCTTCTCCATCGCGTTGTACAGCGACGCGAGATCCTTAGGCCTGATGAGGTTGAGCTCATCGATGCATGCGATGCCGCCATCCGCGAGCGGGAGGAGCCCCTTGAGGATCTGGTCCCCTTTCGCGATCGCCGAGAGGCCGACCCCCGACACGCCTGAACCGAGCCCGAAGCTGCTGATGGGTGCAAGGCGCTGCACGGAGCGCAAGATGTCCGTCTTGCCCGTTCCGGGATCGCCGATGAGCAGCACGTGCAATGGTTCCTTCGCGAACAGCGTCAGGACCGCCGCGCGCTTGTGCGGCTCCATCCCCACGATGTTGGGCGCGACGAGCGCGCTCACGCGCTCAAGGGCGTGGGGTGCGAACGCGTGGAATGCCGCATCATTGGCCTGCGTCGCGATGATCGCGTTGATGCGCCCGAGGAACTCATCCACCTCGCGGTCGCCGCGGTGGCTCTTGAACGACGGCCACGTCGCGTCCTCGAACAGCGCGGCGCTCGTGCCGAAGCGCTGGATGACGGGGAAGCACCGGTCGATCTTGAGATAATGGCGCAGGAGACCGACATCCTCCGCATCGAGGTAGGGGGTGGCCATCGCCACCGCATCGCGCTTGTCCGCACGCAGGGGCAAGGCGAGCTTGACCAGATCACCGACGCTCTTCTTCATCGACGGTTCTCCAGGGGGAAGCGGTTAAAAACGTATCGGCCCCGGATCACGGCACGAGCGGTGTGAACCCGTAGCTCGCTGCTTTGTGGCGCACGAGGTGCTCTACGCTCCAGTGCAGTTGCCGCGCGGTGTCGGCAGCTTCCGCCGCGTCGTGCACCGCCACCGTGCGGGTCTCGACCGCGCGCAAACCAGCGTCGCCCGTGACCGTGCCGGTCGCGGTGTCGTACGCGATCGCGCCGATCGTGAGCGGGGCGCGGGCGAGGATGTTCTCGATCGTGAGGGGCAGACCGCGCGCGATGAGGACAGGGAAGTTCTGCAACGTGAACGGCATAAGGTCGATCACGAGATGCTCACCCACCACGCGCGGGTTCCCGTACCGGTTGCGTTTCACGTGCAGGTGGATTGGCACGATCGGTTCTGGCGCGAGCTGTTCGCACAGGAAATCCAAATCGACCTTCTCCGGGAACGGAGTCCCGTAGGTGAGGTGCGCGAGGGACCGCGCGACGTACCCGCCCAGGAGCCAGACGCGCCCTTGCGCGTTCGCGCGTGCGACTCGATACGCGCGCTGGTACCGCTCATCGGTGGCGTAGAACGCGGGCAGGAGCGTGGTGTCAACCATATACCGCATAGAGTGTGGTGTCGGGTTAAGAAGATGCCTTTTTCCTCCCGTGCCGTCACCGCAGGGGATCTGTTTGCGGGTTGTCTCGTCACGCGCACAGCGACTTCGATCCCGCGATCTCGTCGCACGCGTGACTCGAGAAAATCCCAAGGCGGTGACGGTGTGAGAAGAGCGGGTTCCTCTTCACGCGTCCTTGAGCGTGAGAAGGGTGACTTTGCCGTCCTTCGTGCTCGCGACGATGCCGGTGCCGTCGGGCAGGGGCAGGAGCGCGCAACCGATGACCATGTCCGAGAGTGTGGTTTTCCAGCGCAACTTGCCCGTCTGTTCGCCGACGTCGGCAGTGAGGACGCTCCCGTAGTGCCCTGCCTGGTTGATGATGCCTGAGATGCCCGGGACGTAGTCCATCACGTATGTGCCGGGACCGTCCAGGACGTAGAGGGCGTGGTCGTAGCTGCCGATGATCACTTCTGCGGTCCCATCGTGATCGAGATCCGCGGCGAGCGGGGTCGCGGTGATCCAGAAATCGGCAGCATACGTCCACAATCGCTTGCCGTCGCGCGTGAGCACGTGCACGGTGTTGTCGCAGCTTCCCACGACGATCTCAGGATTGCCGTCCTGGTCAAGATCCGCGATCGCGGCGGCGTTGTAGATGCTGCCCAAGGTCTTGTACTGCCACACGAGCTCGCCGTGCTCGCTGATGCACGCGACGATGCCTGCTTGCGTCCCGACCACGAGACGCTCCTCTTCCGGATCGCTGAAGAACGATGGCGCGGCGGTGATCGCCGTGTGCAAGTGCACGCGCCATACGACATCCTGTGTCGCCTTGATGGCGGTAAGCGTCCCGGCTTCGTCGCCGAAGATGATGAGCGAGATGCGCCGTTTGGGCAGGTGCAGCACGCCGGGGGTGCTGTGCACGGGCGCGGTGCCCTGGAACTCGAAGAGCTTCTCGCCCTTGCTCGTGAGCGCGGTGAGGCGGTTGTTCCCGCTGCCGATCAGGATCTCCAACGCTCCATCACCGTTGATGTCCGCGACGCATGGGGCAGCGCGGATCTGCCCGCCGCAGTCGTGCGTCCACTTGACGCGGCCGCTCGCGTCGATGCAGTGGAGGATGCCTTGTTCGGTCCCGATGAGGATCTCCGGCCGGCCGTCCGCGTCGATATCCATCACGACCGGTGGCGCGTCGATCGCGTGCACGCGCTGCTCATCGACGAACCAGCTCTCGGTCTCGCCGAGCTTCCCGCCGGTGCGCAGCGACCAGCGCTCGCGTCCCTGCTCGTCCAAGCACAGCACGCGCCCGTCCTTCGTGCCCAAGATGATCGCGCGCGAGCTCCCGACCGCAATGGTCGTGGCGCCCGCGATAAGCGGGCTGCGCGCGTCGAACGTCCAGCGCGCGGCAAGCACGCGCGGGTGCGCGAAGAGTGAGCCGAAGAGGGCCATATGCGTCTCGCTCCCGCGACGAATGTTTATAAATGTTCTTTTCGTCTCGAGGAGTGCGCACCCTCCTCGGTAGATTTATAAACTATCCTGCGGGGTGCGCGCGTGTGGTCACGGGTGAGGACCTGGTGGAGAAGCGCGGCGCGTCGCCGTCTGCGCTCTCCGATATCGCCGCCGCTCCCGTGCGCGATAGCGCGCTTGAGGACGCGAGCACCGCGCGCCGTCTCGCACTAAAAGAAGTGTTCGACCGCATCGGCTACGGCGGCGCGACTCCGCAAGTCGTGAACGTCCTCTTCTGGCTCTCCATCCAGACGCACCCGCTCGCGCTCCTGCTCGTCGGCGTGCTCACGGGCGCGAAGACGCTGCTTTCCGTCGTGTGGAGCAACATCCTCTCGGATTACGCCCGCCTCTCGAAAGTGCCCAAATCCTGGATCGCGGCCGGTGGCGTGCTGTTCGGATTCCTGTTCATCCTCATGGCGCTGTCGCTGCTCACAAGCAGCGTGACGCTGTTCGCGATCGCGTTCCTCGCGAGCGCGCTTTGCATCGTCGCGTACGGCGACCTGTATGGCGCGTTCACGCAATCCGCGCTGCGCCGCGAGCGCCGTGGGCTGTTCCTGCGGGGGATCGCGACGTGGGGTGTGCTCATCACCGCCGTGACCATGCTCCTGTCAGGCGTGCTCATCGATATCTTCCCTTCCACCGGCATGCCGCTCTCCTTCACGCTGTTTGGGCACCCGTTCTCGTTGCGCGTGTATGGCCATCTGCTCGCGTTCGAGATCACCGCGATCGCGTTCATCCTCAGCGGGTACGTGACGAGCTTCATCAGGGATTCCCGCCAAGGCCAGCCGTACCCGTTCTGGCGGTTCCTGGGCGAGTATTGGCGCATCGTGCGCGGCAAGACGGCCGTCTTCACCGAAGACGCCCGTGTCATGACGCTCACGGCGAGCGCGGTCCTCCTCTCCATCCTCCAGACCGCCCTCACCGCATATGCGGGGATCGCGATCTACCGCATCCTTGTTGAGCGCTATCCGACCGCGCCGTTCTTCGCGCTCGCGAGCGTGCTCGCCATCGCGGCGATCGCCGCATTCACAGGCCCGTTCTTCATCCAGCGCGCGCATCGATCGACCGGTCTCGCGCCCACGCTCGTGTTCGGCTCCCTCCTCATGGCGATCCTCCCGATCGCGCTCATCTACGAGACGAACGTCGCGACCCTCGCTGCTGCGCTGTGCGCGAACGTGATCGGCGCAGCGATCGTCGGGTTCTCGCAAGGGCTCCTCGCGCACCAGCTCCTGCCTGACGGGAAACGGCAGGATTACTTCGCCGCGCAATGGGTGGCGATCGCCATCCCCTACGTCGTCGTCATTCCCCTGCTGTCGTGGATCGCGAACTGGTCGCTCGATCTCCTGTTCTGGATCGTCGCTGGCGGTCTCGTGCTCGTCGTGATGCCCTTGTCGTT
>CAYNGK010000017.1:0-15912 GCA_964396935.1 uncultured Methanosarcinales archaeon
CTCGTACGCCGCGCGGCCCATCAGGTGCGGCGGGCATACGGGCAGGTACTTGCGGTCCGCCATGAATCGCACGCCGTACTGCGCGAGCGCCATCTCCAGGAGCGCGAGGTCTCCGGTGAGGAAGTAGAACCGCGAACCGCTGATCTTCGCCGCCCGTTCGAGGTCGACGATGCCTAAGGCTTCGATGAGTTCCGTGTGGTTCTTGGGGGTGAATGAGAAGTGCGGCTTCTTCCCGAACACCGCGACCTCCACGTTCTCCGTGTCATCCTTACCGTACGGCACGCTCTCGTGCATGATGTTGGGCAGGCGCATGAGCCGCGCACGGATGGACTCCTGGAGGGTGGCCATCTCCTGCTCGAGTACGGCGATCCTCGCGGGGATCTCCTTGACCTTCGCAAGCAGCGGTTGGATGTCGCCGCCTGCCTTCTTTGTCGCGTTCACCTGTTCGCTGAGGCGATTGCGCTCCGCACGCAGCGCGTCAGTCTCGCCCTTGAGGCGACGCCATTCCGCGTCCCAGGTGAGCGTCTCGTCGACCCACGGCAGCTTCTCCGTGTCTCGTCGTCTCTCGAGGTCGGCGCTGACCGCTTGCGGGTTCTCTCGCAGGAACTTGATGTCGAGCATGGTGTCTGGGCGCCGTCGGGCCGGATATAAAGGTTGCGCCGCGTCCGGCGGTCCATCCCCCAATACGACCCCGCCAGGGTGAAAAAGTAGCTACTTTTCAATAGTCACAATAGCAAATGCTTAAAAATCACCGCTCGTTCCCATTTCAACACTATTGAGGGACACCATGGTATTGGGCATCGGGAACTTCACACGACTGATCCGTCATGCCTCGACGACGGGCGATGCGGCTCCAACGGACGGGCACAGCACGCAAGCGCACGATGCGCGTCTGCGCACGAGCGCGATTCAGTACGCGATCGAGCACCGGGAGAAGACACCCGGCGAGACGATCGGTGAACGCGTGGGTGTCATCGCGGGGAAGGCTGCAAATCTTAGCGGCCGTTTCGCGAGCGAATTCGTGCGTTGCCTGCGCGCCGAGCTCACTGATGAGGCGGTCGCGATCGACCGTGAAACGTACCTCGGTCTCTACACGCAGCTGCAAGAGCGCGTCTTGCGCACGGACCTGAACGGCCCTATCTCGCTTCTCGAGGCACGTGTCGGGCAACCGACCTTCGCATTCGCTGGCGACATGCGCCGCCGCACGTATCGCGCAAGCATCGAGGACGACGCGTTCGCGACCGCCGTGACGCTCACCGTCGGCGGCGATGTCCCGCGCGATCACATCACGACGCTTCTTGACGCATATGCCGACACGCTGCTTGCGGATTTCCACGAGCTCGCGCTCGTGCGCTCGATCGACCGGACGGCGACCGACACGCTCCTGCCGCTTGGCATGGTCACGCACAAAGTCACGTACGATGGCATGTCATTCACCAGTCTCTTCTCCTGGCAGGGCCGCGCCAGGATGCTGCGCCCACGCCAGGAATGCGAGATCCGCTACGAGCGGCAACAGCGAGGTGCGCTGTGAGTCGCGATGGCCAGGACCTCCCTGCCCGTCGGCAGGAAGGCGATCTCTCACGCGCCCTGCGCGCCTCCGGTGCTGGCATCGCGAAGGGGACGGGCAAGCTCCTCCTGCGCGGTGGCCTGCGTGGCGTACGCGCGGCTTGGAATGCGCTGCGCCATGAGAGCCGCGAGCTGGGCAACGAGACCCGCGAGATGTGGACGCACCTGCGGCCTGACGATTCGCGCACGCAAGCCTACGCGCTCGCAGGCGGTGTCCTCGGGAGGAAGGTCGGGGATCTCGTCGATGATGTCCGCGCGATCGGCGGCCGGCTGCGCTCAGCGTACCGCAAGCGCCAATACGGCCGATGGTGCGATGAGACCATGCCCGGAATGCGCGATGCGATCGATGAGCTGGTCGAGAGGTACGGATCGCAGATGACGCTCACTGCTGAACTCAATCGCGAAGGGTTCGACACCTTCACCATCCGGCAGGATCCGCAGGCGATCACGGTCGCGTACCGGCTCCTGCGCCAGACACCGGGTTCGACGACCGCCGCGGGCCCTGGGTTCCACGCTGTCGATGCGGTCGTCGGCGAGCTCGCGCTCGACCTGACCGCGCGCGACACGTCGCTTGCCGTCGGCCTGCTGCCAGCGATGGGCGACGCGCTCGGCAAGACGATCGGCGAGCTGGCGACGTACGACACTTACCGCGTGGAGGGCTCCCCGGTGCCTGATATCGAGAGCCCGTTGCGGCTGCTGCTCGACGCGCAAGCGACTGCGCAACCTGCGCAGATCGCAGTCACCATGTACGCGGCCGATCGCCGCGGCAGGCCTGTAGTGCGCCTCACGTACGCGCAGCAGGGGATCCTGCTTGAAGACCCATCGCGCGCCACGCACGATGATCATATGAGTACCGCTCATGGGGCGCAAGCGCCCCGAGACGTTTCGGAGGAATGACTGATGGCACGAGAGAATATCGGTTCTGGTTTGACGGATAAGCTCAACGATCTCAAGAACTTCGCGCAGAGGCACGATGTCGCCGGCAAGACGCAGACCGCGGCGAAGACCGGCGCGCGTTACGCGCGCGCGGGCGCTCGTGCGGCTGACAGCGCGCTTGATGCCGCGCTCGAGACCGTGCCTGGTTCGACGCCGCTGTTCAAGAAGCACGCGCGCCGCACCGCATACGGCGCCGCTGGCGTCGCTGCGGCGGTGATACTGCCGCTGCCTGGTCCGAATGTCCTGTACGGCATCGGCTGCTTCGTGTATGGCATGTACCAGCTCAAGAAGTCGGTGACCTCCGTCGGGAAGCACCACGAGGACGATTAATCGGGCCCGATGCGGTCCTAAGACGACGAGAGAGGTGTACCGATGCTCAAACGTATACGCAAGGCAAGGGATGCAATGAATGATCCTGATGGGACCGTGGAGTCGATCATCGATGCGGAGATCGTCAGCTCTTCGTCGGTCTCCAACACCGCGGCCGATGGTTCCGTGCTCGCGGAGAAAGGGCATGCCTCGACCCAACTCGTGCGCCGCACGGGGTCGATCAAGGACATCGTCGATGGGATCCGCAACCGTGACCTGTACCAGTTCCAGCGCGGAGCGCTGAAGCTGTTCTCTTTCATCCCGGGGCTCAAGGACACGTCTGCAGAAGTCGATCCGACCACCATCCTCGCGGCTTTGCGCCGTGATATGGAGGAAGAGCTCGTGAAGCTGCAGCGCAATTACGCTGCCGTGGAGCGGGATCAGGAGTTGAACCTTGTGGAGATCCGCAGGACGCGGTATCTCATGAAGAAATCATCGCTCCTCGTCCCGGTATACCGCGGATCGCAGGAGAACGGGACGCCAGGGCGGCTCGCCTTGATCGAGGAGCAGATGGAGCGCAACAGCCAGCGCCTCGCTGAGCTTGGGTTCGACGAGACCGATCCGGATCTCGTCCTGACCGATGAGATGATCGCGCTCAATGAGGAGCGACTCGGCCTCGAGCGGTACCACCGCAGGATGGAGCGTCGTCTCGATAACCACCTCGCGCGCATTCAGATCGGCGCCGGCCGCATCGATTCGCTGCTCGCGCTCGACAAGTCCACCGACGCGACGTTGCGCGCCGCGCGCAAGAAGGAAGCGCACATCCTCGCGCGCATCCGCGACGCGAACTCGCACGAGCGCATGATCGCTGGCCAGCTGCGCCTGCAGCAGCGCATCTACAGCGCGGACCAGCGAGAGACGGTCTTGCGCGAGGGGTACACTGCGCTTGTGGCGATAGCGTCGGAAGCGAACCGACAGCTCATGGCAGTCATGGAACGCGGCACGTTGCCGACCATCGATCCTGGTGTGGTCGCGTATGCGGAACGCACCGCCGCGCAGCTCCAGGAGAACATGACGCGCCACCAGCTCGAGTCAGGCGTGAACCCGCTTGGTATCGTCGAGAACTCGTACCGGTTGCTCGAATTGCCCAGGTCATCCACCACCGCGCAAATCGCGGAGCGGTATGTCGAGCTCTCGAACACCATCGACAGATCGAGCGAAGAGGGGAAGCGACGGCTCACCGAGCTCGCGCAAGCGGTGGAAATCCTTGTGCCTGCGCGTGAGGATGTCCTCCGCTACTTGCCGTCGAGATCGGCGCAAGAGCAGCTCTCCGCTTCCGGACGCAAGGCGCTCAAGGCCTGATTGCCTAAAACCGGCAACGAGGTGCACGGACGATGGGAGTCGTGACGTTACAAGGGGAATGCAAGGACGCGTACATGCGCGATCTCCTCTCCTTGCTCGAGCTGGGTCAGGATGCGCTCACGCACAGCGACCTCGGTTACCTCGCGAGCGTCTACCAGATCGTCGATTTCGGGAAAGAACTGCAATCGTTCGATCATCTTGACGTCGATGAGGTCTCCGGCCTGCCCAAAGAGAGTGTCATGACCTACCTGCGGACGCACCAGCAATGCATCGAGCGGGAGAACCCCGCGCTCCTCGAGCAGCGTCAGCGCATCATCGCAGAGGTGCAGGATCGCATGTACCGCAATGAGTTCGCGCAGATCCAGGACTCGCTCGGCATCAGGGAGGCGCTCCTGACGGAACGCCTGCGGGATATCGCGTTCTTCACCGGTCTCGATGTGGCTATCGCGCCGGGAGAGCCGCTGGATGCGGGTCGGCGATACGAGATGACCGTCCGCGGGTACGACCTGGTCAAGGCCGCCTGGGTGCGGTATGACTTGCAGTTGTACAAGACGGAAGATGCGCTCCTGCGGCGCAATCCCTACATCGCGGACGAGCAGGATTCGACGGTCGTGCGCTCCTGGCGCTCGCTGCGTGGCGGCGCGCCCGGCGTGCAGGTGAGGCGGCCGCTGCACAAGATGATCAACGATCTCTTCGGCCTGACGGCCGACCAGTGGTTCAAGGAGCTCAACGCGACGCAGCAGCTGCGCGTCGGGAAGATCCGCCGCCAGCTGCTCGCCGGGTTCTACAGGCCGGACCTGGGCACAGAAGCCGATCTCTCACCGCTCATCAAGGACGTGCCTGGCGCCGCGATCCTCGACCTGTACGAGACCGAACGCGAGGACACCGATGTCACGCTCAGCGACGATTTCACCGCTGAGTTCTTCGATAACCAGTATGCGCCGGAGCTCATCATCGAAGAGCGACGCCGTCTGCTGACGACCGCACCGGCTGCCGAGAGATTACGTGCGTTCGCGCAACGCGCACCGTACCGCTGCGAGGTGCTCGTCGCATGACGATCCTACCTCTCGACGTCGATGGCGCGCAACGGTACCGCTCCGCGCTCGGGATGCTCGGTGTGGCTGCGGCCCCGAAAGGGATATCTGCCATCGACGACCGAGGGTACAGCGAGCAGGCCGCGTCGGCGCTTGGCAAAGACTACCTCGCGAATGCGACCATCATCCTCCATCCATCACAGCTCGATGGTGGTGTAGCGACCGCCACTTGCGGCGCCGGCACGCTGCTCGAGCAGGCGCTCTTGTCCGACGATATCGTGCCGCGATTCCTCGCGCATGACGGCGGCGTCATCGCGGCCGTGAGCGTTCGCGGCCCGATCACGCCCACGCTTGACGCGGTACAGGTCTGCTCGCGCATCGGCGCGTACACCGGGGAATTCGCCGAACCGGCGACGGCACTCGAGGCGGCGTGCGTCATCGAGACGCCTTCGCGCAGCGTCGCGTCTGCTCGGGCGCTCGTGCAAACCATCGAACTGCTCTCGACCAATGCGGAGAGTCTCTTCAACCGCCGTCGGATGCAGGAGCTCAAGGCAGACTATGGCAAGGCATACCTGCTGTTTGGCGACCTGCGCGATGTCGATTTCTCTCGTTTCTCGCTCACGCAAGCGCTGGACCGGCCGGTCCACGTGCCCGGCCGCACCGGTGAGGCGTTCTTCCTCCCGCCGGTCGATGGCAAAGGTGCCGTCGTCCTGCTGCCCTACGACACACCGGTCGATGATGGGTGGAGCGTTGGCTGCGTGCGCGCTGATACGCAGCAGGAGGCGGTCATCGATGAGCTCTTCGCCCGCGATCTCATCAGGTACGATCTCGAGCGTGGCCGGGAGCGCATGGATCGCATCGAGGAGGACATCCTCATCCAGTACTCCCATCATCTCCGTCGGCAACCGCAGTGGGTGTGGGGGTCGAAGGCGAAAACAGAACCGGATGAGGTCCGGCCGAACGATGAGTTCCGGTTCGCGACGAAGTTCGACCGTTTCAAGGCGTTCCAGACAGTCGCAAACGGCGCATACAATTACAAGTTCCGCGAGCTGCTGGGCGGCTCCTGGCAGGCGCTCCGGGACGTGCTCTACAACAAGAAGAGCCCGAGCGCGTTACCAATGGACTTGCGCGTGAACCTCCTGTATGCCGATGACGATCTCGATCTCACGACGCGCCGATTGCTCGCGCGCGTGATTACGCGCGACTACCCTGAGCGGTTCCAGCATTTCCGCAAGGGTTTCGATCGCGATTACCTCGCCGCCGACAGCTCCCTGCGACAGGCGATCATCGCACGCATGCAGACGTTCAACGAGACGGCGGCAGACCCGCATGTCGATGCGTGGCTCAAGGATGAGCGGATCCGGGAGGCGCGCGCATGATCCGCCACATCCACGTCAATCAACGGTCTAAGAAGCAACGGCGCCTGCCCTCCATCATCACAGATATCGATCCCCGGATGTACAATATCGTACGGAACCGAGAGCCCATCGGATGGAAGCAGGATCCCTTGGAGCTGTATGTGCGCTATGCGCAGTCCGCTCGCGATATCGCCGATCAACTATCGCGCGCGCAGCAATCGCCGCGATTCGACAACGCCTCCGCCGTGCGGTCGTCGCTGGAGTATGTGCATCGAGAGCTGGACGAAACTACGCAGCAACAGTACGATGACGGCGAGGACGATCAGGAGGAGCACCTCGCAAGACCCGCCATCGGCCTCCCCGGCGCCCCGATGTCGCTCTCGCTCGACACCGCGATCGAGGACGCGCTGCGTGACAACGACGCAGAGGTCCTTCGCGGGACCGTGCGGCAGTTCAAGGACCCGTACGTGTACTTGCGTGAGCTCGTGCAAAACAGCCTGGATGCGGGCGCCACCCGTGTCGTCACCGACGTGCGCCGTGATGAGCTGACCGGCTATGGCGTGATCTCCGTCGCTGATGACGGCAAGGGGATGGATGAGGAGACGGTGCGCCAGCACTTCCTCACGCTCTACTCCTCCTCCAAGGAGCTCGATCGCAGCACCATCGGCCGTTTCGGTGTCGGGCTCGTGAGCATCTTCGCGCAGAAACCCCTGGGTGTCCTGGTCGAGACCTCGCGTGACGGCGCCGATCCCTTGCGATTGTTCATCGGCGCGCAGGACCGTGATGCGCCGACCAAGATCGTTCGCCGGCAGGAGCGGGAGATCCGCATCGATGACGAGACCGCCACGCAGCACGGCACGCGCCTGAGCCTCTATGTGGACCTGAACGATTCCGACCTGGAGGAGACCTCGCAGCGCTTGCGTGAGCAGCTCGAGCGCTACTGCACCTATGTCGTGCCCCCGCTCACGTTCCGTGGCGAGCTCATCAACAAGGAGTTCGATGTGGACTCGCCGATCAAGACCCGCTTCGGCGGCAAGGGCCTCGAGGTCGTGATGGGCCTGGCACGCGACACGTCATCGTTCAAGCTCATGAACCACCGGCTGGTCATCACGGATGGCAAGGAACCATTCACGGAGAAGACCGCGGGGTTGGACGTCCTCATCAATTCCCGTTTCATCGATTACACCATCTCCCGCGATGAGGTGCTCAAGAACAACAAGTACCGCCAGATCAAGAAACGCGTCGACAAGGCCGTGCTCCAGCTCGTGCGTGAGGGGTTCTCGTATCTCGAGAATCGGGCGTACGATCTCACGCGGCAATTCACGCCATCCACGCCGGAGGACACGCAGGTCTGGCAGTGGTGCTTGCGGTATCTCCACACCGCATTGGGCGGTCCCGCGACCTCCGGCAGCAAGCGGCTCTTCGGGCTCATCTCTCCGATGAGCGCGCACATCCGCCGTGTCGAGCGTTCGCTCGATGCTGAGGTGCTCGACACCCCGCTTTTGCGCACGGTGCGCGATGAACCCGTCTCGTTGCGGACGGTGTTGCGTTCTCTCCATAAGCAGCCCAAGATCTATACGGGCAACCCCGGCCACCTCGCGAACGAGGCGATGACCGCTGGCTTGCTCGTGCTCAAGGCATGCTACGTGTCCAGCTGGAAGCTCGAGGATGAGAAGGACAACGTCCTGCTCAAGCTCTTGCGATACCTCGGTCCTGTCGGCGTGCTCAGCAACGAGTTCCACGCATCGCAGGAGATCTCGCAGGATGCGCTCCCCGAAGAGCAGCGCGCTTTCGTGCGTGAGATCGCCGATCTGCTCGAAGCGTCACCGGGCCTGCGGCGGTTCATCTATTCCGTCGGCATAGGCTCGTTCCGCCCTCCGGAAGAGGGCCGGTTCACCGGTCACAAGGCGGAGCCGGTACCGTACGTCCTGAAAGGGAGCAGCAACCTCTCGACAGGTGAGGTGGGGTATGGTCTGCGTTCGCTTCCCGGCCAGGAACGCACCCTCATGTCACGGCTCTCTGAGCAGGTGTATCGCGCCTGGCACGCGCCTGTCGATCTCCTGCTGAACCCTGATCACTCGCACATTCGATGGGTGCTCAACGCAACAGGCGCCGAGCGGACGGAACGGGTCCACGGCCTCCTCTTCTCGCTTGCTGCGGAGCGCGGCGCCACGACGCCCGCCCACCTGCGCAGGATCCTGCAGGAGATCGAGACCTCGTACCGCAAGACCGCGCAACGGACGGTGTCCGCATGAGTGAGGATCTCGAGCGGCTGCTCGGTGTCGTCGAGGAAGGCGATCAGCTCATCGAGGAGCGGGCACGCGGATTCCGTGTCGACCGGGTGAAGCTCTTCGAGAAGATGGCGAAGCAGCGCACGGCCGACAACGCGACCGGGTACATTCTCGACCTCCTGGATTTCGCGATGCAGAACAACGCCGGCAGCGTGCACATCACCACGCGCCCGAAGCAGTTCACCATGCGCATCGACAAGGCCGGTCTCTCGAAGCAGCAGGTCGAGGCGGCGCTTGCGCTCGCGTTCCAGCCCATCACCGATGGGCGGTTCGCGCAGATCATCGGCCTCGCGCGCGGTATCGGCGCGAATCTCGGCGATGAGCATCTCAAACGCCTGCTGATCGATACGAACGACGGCTCGGGTGCGGGTTACGCGCGCGAGTTCGGGAACCTCCTGGAGAAGGACGGAAAGGGTTTCGGCGAGAGCCGCGCTGACGGGCCGGAAAGCGAGACGGACGCGACACGCCGCGAGAGCGAGCTCTCCGGTCCGGGATTCCATATCGACATCCAACGCGACAGCCCGCGCTATGGCGAGATGGGCCGTATGCGCCGGTTCTTCGGCTCTGTGGTCCCGGTGATCAAGCCATCACTCGAGCTCACGAAACTCGAAGACCTCCGCTTCTACACTGACGTCGATATCCGCGTGAACGGGAAACGCCGCAGCTTGCCGTATGAGCTCAGGGATGCCCTGATCTCGCACAAGTTCGCGCGCAGCGAGACCTCCGGCGTGATCGGCATACCGCGCTTGCGGGGCACGGGCGGCGGCATGGTGGATATCGTGCGCAATGGCGTGCTCAAGGACCGGTTCAACAACCGCCGGGTGGAGCACGAACGCATCGACGACCGGATCGGCAAGGTCGGTCTGCACGCGATCATCAACTCCCCGCACTTCACGCTCGACTTGGGCGGCAATGTCATCCGTGACGAGAAGTTCTTCGAGGTGCTGGACACGGTCGGTGAGGAGATCCTCCAGCTCTACCTGAACGCGCACGACGGCTTCCTCGAGTGCCTGCGTGCCGTGCACAAGAAGAACAACTACCGCTACGTGCTCAAGAACCGGAGCGACCTGCGGACCTTGCCGCTCTACTATGAATTCGGTTACGATGCCGATCATGACAAGAAACTGCCCGATGTCGAGGAGTACCGCCTGAGCCTGCTGTCATTCCTGGAGAAGAACATCCCGCTGCCGGAACTGCTGTCCGGGCAACGCACCATGCTGCATCAGCGGTTCGGTTCTGCTCCGCTGCTACGCCAGGTCCGCCAGCAGAAAGAGGATGTCACCCGCGGCGTGGAGTTCCCTGGCAACGGGTTCTTGAACTTCCTCGCTGACAAGCGGGTCGAAGCGCTCGTCAGCATCGATGATGTCATCGCGACCCTCGATCGCGGAAGCGAGGTGTTCGTCCAGACGTCAAACCAATACCCGGAGAACTACGCGAAGGGGATCACGCTCTATGCACCCACAACCAGGGAGAGCGCGGTGATCAGCACTCTGCTCGCCGCATACAAGGCGAAGCGTCAGACCGCAACGGCGACCGCAGAGACCCAGGTCCAGAGACCGGGCCTGGTGCGCCGCATGTACGATCGGATCGCTTCGCGCAAGAGCGCGCAGACCATCGATGACGCGGTCGATACGGGCAAGGACTGGAGCGGGACGATCAGGGTCGGCCGCAACGTGGGTATCGCGGTCGGAACCGCTGGCGCGCTCGCTGCCGGCAGCGTGTACTTGCCGCCGGTGCTTGCTGGTGCCGGCACGGCGATCGGCGTCGTGACGACGGCTGTCGTGCCTTTCCTCTTGCCGGCTGCCGGTGTCATCGCTGCGGGGGCGGGGGTCTACGCGGTCAGCAAGTCGCGTCTCGTGCGCGACAAGAACGGCAAGAAGGCGATCATCCCGCACTACAGCGAGAAGACGTTCAACGCGATCGATTTCGCATGCGGCTATACCTGGAATCGCGGCGTCGTCCCGACCATGCGCACGAGCAAGGAGTACCTGCTCGATCCGGCCGCGAGGGTCACTGTCGGCGCGCTGAAGGTACTTGGCGGTGCAGCGGTGCTTGGTGGGTACGCGCTGTACCAGGGCGCGCGCGCCATCGGCATAGGCACCGCTTGGACCGCACGCAAAAGCATGCAGTACGGCATCGTACCCGCTGCCCGAGGCATCGGAGCGGCGGTGTCTGCCGTTGGCGATGGCGTCTCGTGGTCCGCTCGCCAGAGCGTCCGTCTCCTGACGCCACCCGCGGCGATGGTGCGTGATGCGACAGTGATCTCTGCACGTGCCACGAGGAAAGCGGCCTCCTTCGGCCTGGAGAACCTCGTGCTCAAGCCGATCGTGCGTCCGGTACGCAACGGCACAGGATGGCTGTTCTCATCGATCACGGAGCACCGGCACAAGACCGCTCAACGCAAGAGGCAAGAGTCGGCTGTTTCGCTTTTGGACAAGCTCGATGCCGCGATGCCGTTGCTCCAGGAGTACCTGGAGATGTTCGAGCAGAACAAGGAGTACTTGAGCAGGACCCTGATCGGTTCGAGCAACACCAAGTACCTGGACGCGTTCCCCGTGAAGCCGGTCATCAGCCTGGTGACTGGCCACTCCCGTTATGCCGCCGAACCGATCATCTTCTGGACGGCCCGTTCGGCGGAGGAATACGGTCAGCTCTCGAGCCGTAGCTCGGGATCGTCGTTTGGCGCTCAAGCGTCAGATGTGGCGGAGACGTTGGCGATGCAGGCGGATCGCGCACGCACCGCCACCAAACGCACAACCACGTATCGGTTGTCGCTCAGGCCGAGCGGTGGAGGTTCGGAAAACGCGAGGATCTTCCTCAACATCGATCACCCGCTCGTGCAAGGCTGGATGTCGGATGCGCGCGAAGGGCGTCTTGGCCCGATCACGCGTCAGTCCATGCTGACCTCATCCATGCTCGCATTGGAATCGATCGGTTCGAAGATCATCTGGTCGGAGAGCCAGGGACGCATGCGGACGCAGTCCAGGATGTGGGGGGACGACTACGATGCCGAGAATAGGGGCCAAAAGGTCCGGGATCCCGACTCCCCGCGGCCGGTCGCGCAGCAGCTGCGCCACTACCGAGAGGAGCTTGATCACGCCGCGGTGCGCAAGCGCATGGGTTCGCTCATCGATATCTACAGCAACAAGGGCGAATCGGAGGCGTTCCGTTCGATCTACGAGACGCTCTCGCCGCAGTACCGTGAGGAGATCGTGCGCAAGATCTACGGGCTCGCGGAGAACCGCCCGATCATCGAGCTTCTGGAACGCATCGATCTCCCGATGATCGAGCGTGTCGGCCGTACGGAGATCTAGGGATCGCGAGCGGACCGTCATGACGGCCAACGCCGTTCAACGCCGGATCTCGCCCGTCTTGCCATTGACGATCTTGCGCACCGGCCAACTGATCTCGATCCCCTCTTTCGCATAGCGCGCGTGCAAGCGCTTGACGATCTCGTGCTTGACGAAGAACCGGTCCTCGGGCCGTTGCACGGTGCACCAGACCATGAAATCGACATTGCTCTCGCCGAACACCTGGAATCGCACCTCAGGTCGCGCATCCTTGGGCACGCCCCGGACCTTGCCCTGCATGGCGGTGAGCACTTCGATCGTGACGTGTTCCACGCGTTCGAGATCAGAGCCGTAATCCACCCCGCACGCGATGCCGACACGCATCTTCCCGTCGGGCATGGAGAAGTTCTGGATGACGCTGTCCGCCAGGCGCGCGTTGGGGATGATGACCGTATAGTCCTGCCTCGTCCTGATGCGTGTGCTGCGCCACCCGATATCCTCAACGATCCCGCTCACCTTGCCATCCTCGATCTCGATGAAATCACCCACGCGGACAGGCTGGTCGCCGACGATGTGCATGCCTGCGAAGATGTTCGATAGCGTCCCCTGCAGCGCGAGACCCACCGCGAGCCCGCCCACCCCGAGCGTGGCGAGGAACGGGGTAATCTCGACCTCGAAGTGCGCGAGGATGATGATGCCGGCGATAAGCCAGATGATGACGCCGGCGATGATATTGAGCAGCCGCGGTGTACCCGAGAGGCCGCGATGCGCCTTGAACCACCGTAGTGTGATGAAGGAGAAGATGCGCGCACCCAACCACGCGACGAGGATCGCGGTCAGCACGTAGAACCCGCCGTTCACGGTCGCACGATGCGCGTCGAGTTCCCGGACCGTGAGTGTGGCCAGCTTCAACCCGACCAGCAGGATGATGAAGAACACCGGCCGGGCCGCGACATGCACGAGGATGTCATCCAGGTCCGACTTGGTCTTCGCGGTCGCACGCTTGAGCCCGACGACGAGGATATTCTCGAAGATCCATCCCAAGGCGGCGAACAGCAGGAGGATGAGCGCTGCGTGGAACCACGTGTTCGTCCCTGCCCACGACCATTGCGGAGGTAGTCCCACCATGCCGCCCTCGAGCCGCGACATGGTATTTAAAGAGTTTTCGGACTGGCTGGGCAGGAAACGCATATAAACCTCTCCACGACCGTTGGTGACCATGGCACCACGGCACTTGCTCCTCGTGGCCCTCGTGGCCCTCTGCACCATCGGTTCTGTCCTCGCGGGCGGCATCAATATCCAATCGCCGACCGGCGATACCCTGGACCCGACGAACGGCCGTTTCGGATTCTCCATCGATAGCGGCGCGACCATCACCGAGTGCCGGCTCGTCATGGATGGCGTCGTGTCCAAACGAGCAGCCTACAGCGATGTGCTCAAAGGGCGCAGCCTCGGGTTCGCTGCCGATTATGAGGACGGCACATACGTGTGGCGCATCGAGTGCGAGACCGCCGATGGCGAGGTGCTTGCGAGCGAGGATCGCACGGTCGCGATAGCCCGACCGGTCTCCGAGGTCACGGTCACGCCCAGCGGCGCCTTCCGCGGCAGCATGCTGCGGTCCGTCACCCTGACGCTCAGTGCGGACCAGGCACCCGTCATGATCACCAAGATCGCCGCTGGCGACTACCTGGGCATCACGCTCAAGGTGCCGCCAAGCAAGATCACGAAGGAGCTCTACGTCAAGAGCCGTCTGGCGGAGAACGGCAAAGCGAAGCTGTGGCTGACGAGCAAGCAAGATGATTACTATCTCCTCGAAGGAGAGAACCTGACCGTGCCGATCAGCGCCAGCGCGAGCGTCATCATGGAATACCGCGGCAACGAGCTCAATCGCGCGATCGTTGTCGTGTACCCGGCACTCACGGGCAAGGCACCGATCGCCGACGATGAGGATGCCGTCGTGCCTGACACGGAAGATGGCACGGCTGCGCCTGTCGAGCCTGATGTGCCGGCCGTCGCACCCGATGACGAGACACCCGCGCAGGAGCCTGTTCCCACCGATGCGCAGCCGCCCCAAGAGCAGCCAGGTGCGATGCGCCGGTTCCTCTCCTGGCTCGTGCGCCTATTCGGCGCGTGAACCGAACGGGGCGATCCGCATGGTCTCCGGTGCACGACGTGATGCGATGCGCCTAGCGCTCCTGCTCACGCTCGCGCTCTTCGCCTCTGTGCCGCTCTCGTTCGCGCTGACGCCTATCGACGCTCGCGCCATGGACGCGACGGTGCTGATCACCGACGATGTGCGCCTCGTGCCGGATGGTCCCGGATACCGGATGGATCGTGTCAGCGGGACGCTCCTGTGGTACCCCCGCGAGAGTTCCCTGATGGATGTCCCGGATATCGCGTTCACGCCCGAGCCGAGCATCGAGACGGAAGGGTTGCGGTTCACCTGGACGGAACCGGCCGAGACCGAACGCCTGCAGGTGACTGCGCACGTGCGCACCAGGAACGCGGTCGTGCCGGTGCGTGAGCGCATCCCATTCCCTCTCCAGGACATCCCGCAGGAGTTCGACATCTATCTCGCGTACGGCGAGTTCACGGACACGAGCGCGTCGATCCAACGCCAGGCGCAAGCGCTCGCCGCGGGAAAATCCGACGCGTACGAGATCGTCTTCGCGCTCGCGGACTGGACGACGACGAATGTCGACTACAGCCTGGATTCCCTGCGCGCCCCCGCGATCCAACGCGCATCGCAAGTCATGGCGACACGCCAAGGGAAGTGCGACGAGCTCACTGCGCTGTTCATCAGCATGAACCGCGCGCTGGGCATACCGGCACGGTTCGTCGCCGGGTATTCCTACACCGATTCGGACCAGTTCGCGGACGTCTGGGGCGGTCACGGTTGGGCGGAAGTGTGGCTGCCCGATGTCGGATGGGTGCCGTTTGACGTGACCTATGGGGAATACGGGTACCTCGACGCGGGCCATATCCCGATGTCGACCAGCCCTGACGCGCAAGAGACCAGCGTGACGTATGATGCGCGCGGCATCGATTTCCGTCTCGAGACCGCACCATTGGACATCAAGATCACCCCGACGGATCTCGAACCGCGCGATGAGGGAATGGGCGTTCGTGTCAGGCTCGACGCTCCGCGCGCGAGCGTGGGGTTTGGCAGCACGGTGCTGATCATCGCCACGCTCACGAACGATCGGGACCATTACGTGAGCACGCGGCTGGATCTCGCCCCGACGCGCGATACCGCGCTCTTGAGCGGCACGTACGCGAATGTGCTCTTGCGTCCTGGTGAGACCCTGGCGGTTCCCTTCCTCGTGCGTATCGGTGACGATCTTGATGACCACTACCGGTACGCGTTCCCCTTCGTCTTGCGCACGCGCTTGGGTGCGGAAGCGAGCGTGACGGTCGATGTCACAGCAGACGGCCCGATGTACGAACCGTCGGATTTCGCCAGGGATATCGACGGTTCGCGGCCGAATGGTGTCGTGCCGGACTTCGGTGTCGTCTGTGACCGTGGACCCGCGTACTATGTGGGGGAGACGGTATCGCACGCGTGCACCGTGACTGGCACGACGGCTCGTTCGCTGTCCGTGTGCGCTGGCGCCGATTGCGTGCAGCTCCCTGTCGATGGCAGCGCATTCTCGCTGCCTGTGGCGCCTGATCACGCGGGGACGCACACGATCGCTTACGTGGCGCGCGATGGGACGCATGACACGACGTTCTACGTCACGACCAGGGCGGTCGACCCGACCGTCAT
>CAYNGK010000017.1:15922-21810 GCA_964396935.1 uncultured Methanosarcinales archaeon
GTCATGGCCATCGCCATCGACGCGCCGGTGAGCGCGCATCCGGATGACGCCATCCCCCTTGTGGCGACGATCAGCGCAACAGGGGCGACCGCACTCAACCTGACGATCACGGTCGGCACGGCGCACGGCGAATCGTCCGAGAGCCTCGAACGCCTGCGCGGCAATGCGGAATTGCGTTTTAGCGTACCGGGTCGCTTGCTGCGGCCCGGGCAGAACGCGATTGCCGTGACGGTGCGATTCACGGACGAGGTCGGGACGGAACGCGTCGAGACGCAGACGGTGCTCATCGAGCTCACGGGTGTCGAGCTGTTCGACAGGATCGTCTTTTGGGTCGATGACTTTGGCGTGTGGATAGAAGGCTTGTTCGCGTAACTGCCTACGCCCCCCGTGCGTGTTTTCAGGACCGACGCGATGCGTTGAGCGGGCTCAATCGCCGTCTTCGTTGTATTTCAGCTGCGTGCCTGCCGCGTCCGTGTGGTACGCGTGCGTGCGGCCCTTGACTGTGAACGTGATGCGGTACCCGGGCACGAGTGCTTGCGTATACATCTTGCCGGGCTCTGGCAGGCCGAGGGATCCGTTGCGCCACATGACGTGCTCGACGTGCACGGTGTTCGTGAGACTGCTTTCGTCGATACCGAGCCGTTTCGTCAGGTCTGCTTTTGCTTTCTCGAGAATCTCGTGGAGTTCGGTCATGCGTTCACCTTGGATTTTGGGAATCCAAGCGCGTATTAATGTATTGCGACGCCGTGAAGAGGAGATGGTGTCCGGGGCAAGAGTTTATCCGAGGATTTTAGCACACATAGGAATTCTCCGAGTCACATACTCGATATCAACAACGGCTTTTGCGAATATTTAAATCGGAGATGTGGTTCGTATATCTTGTGAAGCTTATTTCCTACAGGTCTGCACAGTACGCTGATGCGCGAGCAGCAATTAGCGATATCAAGAAAATTTTGCCAAACATAGAATGTGAATTGATTGGAGCAGCAGCCGTACCGATGATGGGGAAAGAAGAGATTGACGTTCTTGCTATAACGGATCATCTTCAAAAAGACAAAAATCTGCTTGAGAAAAACGGATATGTGGTAAAACAAGAGAGTGAGAAGAAAGCGTATGTTCACATACGAAAGCAGTCGGTGATGATAGAATTTCATCTCACTACGAGAAGCTCATCAACAATAGCTGCTTACCGGAAACTCATTGAACGGCTACAAGACCCTGTATTGCGAAAAGAGTACGAGACGCTCAAATTGTCAAAGTCTGAAACCGAGTATAAACCTGCAAAGTCTGCTTTTATAGAACGGATACTGAACTGAACAAAGAGCACTCGGGCCCGGATTTGCACCGGGTGCGCATCACTGTTGTTCTGGCTCCCTCTCAAATCCGATAACTTCCTGTCAAGGAGTGAGAAGATGGCGCCCAGGCCCGGATTTGAACCGGGGATCCCTTGCGGGACAGGATTAGCAATCCTGCGCAATACCGGGCTATGCGACCTGGGCAGGTAGAGGTCCCGGCGGGAATAGCGGGGGGAAGATTTGAACTTCCGACCTCCGGGTTATGAGCCCGGCGGGCACTCCTAGCTGCCCTACCCCGCTGGGGATGAGAACCGGCCAGGTGTTTAAAAACGTTTGCTCGAGAACGTCTCCCGCCGGACACCGCATGCGCACCACTCGGGTGTCTCGCGTTCGAAGTACGTCTCCCGCCGGATTTGAACCGGCGACCTCGTGGTTAACAGCCACGCGCTCTAACCGCTGAGCTAGGGAGACAGCGTAGCACCGCAGGGCTTGCGGACCGTTTAAATAGTTTTTCCCGTCTCTCTCGTCGGAAGATTTTAAATCCCCCATCACCGCGAGTCCGCACATGCTCGACGGAATCATCGATTTCATGGTGAGCGGTGTGATCCTCACCGTCATCATCCTCTTGCTCTTGCTTGGCATCTCCGTGATGGCGCGCGAGGATGGCGGCACCGCTGATCCCTACCTCGGCGCATCCGAAGGCATCTTGCGTGACGTGAGTACTCTGCGAGGGAACCCGGCGCTCGGTCCTTCCGTCGCTGTGCTTGGCGGTCTCCTCATCATCGCCGGCATCCTGCACCTCGTGCGACGCGCGAAGGACGGCTAACGCCGCAATGTTCAAGAACCGCAACACACCGCTCACGGGCCAATGGCGCATCTCGACGGTACGTATTGGACACTCACCGACGGAGGGTGGCGTCGTCTCGGCTTGCGCGAGATCGCTGATCTCGACGATGGTCAGGTCTGGTCCGGCCGTCTCTCGAGCGGGTTGTTCGGCCTGCACGATTGCCGTGCAGGTAATCGCGGCCCAAAAAGCGCGACCGAAGTGCTCGTCGCACCCGGTGACACAGGCCTCGAATGGCTGATCCGCAGCAGGTTCCGACCATGCCCGGTATGCAAGCCACACGAGATCGCGGGATTCCGTGACAAGACGCACATCCTCATCCGGCACAAGTACGGTTCGTTCCGCCAGTTCGTCGACCCGAACCGTGTGCCGTATAGCGCAGCCAGCTTGCCGTGGGAGGAGATCCTTCCCGTCACCGGCGCGACGCCCAACCGCCTCTACCTCTCACCCGATCTCTCGGCACGCGATATCACTCGCTTGCGCAACCGGTTCACCCGTCTCGGTCACGACCTGCCTCCGGTCGGGTACTATGACTCCGGTGCACCGGGTCGGTTCCGGGAGTATGCGTTCTCGTAACTGTTGCTTGCGGTCTCTCTTGTCACGGTTCGCGTCACAGGACAGCACACCCGAACCCATTTAAACCGCTGAGCCAGCCGCCACTTCCGATGCGCACCGAACCGATCCCCCAGCGATTCGCCGACGCGACACTGAACCTCGCGCTCGACACGATCGGGAGAGGCAAGCAAGCGCTTGTCTTTTGCAATACGAAGAAAGGGGCCGAAAGCCAAGCCGAGCGGATCGCGCAGAAAGTCAAGGAGCCGCGCGATCCGGAGACGCTCGCTGCGCTCGCCGACCGCATCCTCGCGGCCGTCTCGAGCCCGACGAAGCAATGCCGCCGCCTGGCGGCGTGCGTGCGCGGCAGCATCGCATTCCATCATGCAGGGCTGCACGCGCAGCAACGAGAGATCGTCGAGACGGCGTTTCGCGCCGGCGAGATAGCGGTCATCTGCGCGACACCGACGCTCGCGATGGGCATGGACATGCCGGCGTTTCGCAGCATCGTGCGCGACCTCAAGCGCTACAGCCAAGGCACGAGCTGGGGCATGAACGATATCCCGGTGCTCGAGTACGAGCAGATGAGCGGCCGTGCGGGCCGGCCCGGGAAAGAGACGTACGGCGAGGCGGTCTGCATCGCGCAAACGCCGGAGGAAGAGACCCGTATCATCGAGAAATACGTGCGGGGCGATCCGGAGGATATCTACAGCAAGCTCGCGGTCGAACCGGTCTTACGCACGTACGTCCTGTCGCTCATCGCGAGCGGATACGTCCAGGATGAGGACTCGCTGCGGCGGTTCTTCGATGAGACGTTCTACGCGTGGCAGTACGGCGACACGGGCAAGCTCCACGCGATCCTCGCGCGTATGACCCATATGCTCGCCGAGTGGGGATTCCTCGACGCGCCAGCGCACGAGACCGATGGGTTCGTGATCGCGAGCGAGGCCGCCGATGGGTCATTGCGCGCGACGCGCCTGGGCGAGCGGGTCGCGCAATTGTATCTCGACCCGCTCACCGCGCACGAGCTGCTCGTCGCGCTCGAGCACGGCGCGTCCCGCGGCGTCGTGCCATCGCCGTTCGCGCTCCTGCACCTCATCACGACCACGATCGAGCTGCGTCCGCTCTTCTCTGTTCGTCAATCCGAGATCGACGCGCTCGACCGCACGCTCGTGCAGGCCGAAGAAGGGCTGTACGTGCGCTCGCCGTCCATCTACAGCGCGGAGTACGAGGAGTACCTCCAGACGATCAAGACCGCGACGGTCTTGCGCGATTGGATAGAGGAGACGGGCGAGGACCGATTGCTTGAGGAACACAACGTCGCGCCCGGTGACTTGCACGCGAAACGGGATCGCGCGGACTGGATCCTGCACGCGCTCGTGGAATTGTGCAAGCTCCAAGGGATGCAAGGACTGATCGTGCACCTCGAGCGCTTGCGCGTGCGTCTCGAGCACGGTGCGAAAGAGGAACTCCTGCCGCTCCTGCGCCTACGCGGCGTGGGCCGCGTGCGCGGTCGTGCGTTGCACCGCAACGGCATCCGCACGCTCGAAGACGTGCGCGAGGCCGACCTGACGCGCTTGCGTGCGCTCGTTGGCAACGCGCTCGCCCGCGACCTCAAGGAGCAGGTGGGCATCAAAGTCGCGCCCGAAGATGTCCAGGTCAAGCCGAAGAAACGCAAAGGGCAGATCGCGCTGCACGACTACGATGGGAAATAACCTCCAGAACGCTTATAAAATGTCTCGGGTTCCTCTCGTCGATGGCCGATACCCCGCTCGAGACTCGTGTCGCGTATCCCGACTTGCCTGCTGACAGCCCGCTCAAGCGCGATATCGCTCGCGTGTACGATATCGCGATCTCCCTGCTGCTCGCCGGCTTCCGTGATGCGCAGGCAGCGGCGAAGGCCGGCAAGGCCTGGCCCGCGATCGGCAGCGAGTCGCCGCACGTGTACGGCTCGTTCTTCATGATCGCGCCCGATAAGCGCCGCATCAGCGCCGAGTGCACGCGACCGCTCCATTTCGGCGATGAGAGCATCCATGATCCCGCGTTCTTCCATCAAATCGCCACGTACCTCGCCGAGTACGAGGACCAGGCCCGCTACGTGATCGACGGCAAGCTCTGGGCAGGCGGCAAGGCGTTGCTGTTCACCAACATCCTCGAGCGGTGCCGTGCACTCACTGGCATCAATGACCCGCTCGAGCACATCACTGCCGTGTGCACGCAGCTCCTGCCGACGATCGCGAGCCCGAACGGCTTCATCGGCACGAAGACGCAAAGCGCGCTCCTGTACGCCATCTCCTCGGAGGACACGATCATCATCCAGAATACCACACCGGAGACGACGTACAGCTTCCGCGATTTCACGCTCGACTACACGACCGGTCGGCAGCGTGAGGCACGCATCAACCCTGTGGGTGGCGGCCGTCTCGTGCATTGCTCGGCCCGTGGCGTCGTCCGTTCCGTCTCGCTCGAGATCAGGCCGAACGCCCCGGCGCAGAAGGTCATCGGGTATGCGCTCACGAAAGAACGGACGGAGAACCCAGAGTGGCCGGTGTCGCTCGTCGAGAGAACCTTCACGTATGATGAGGAGGACAAGTTCGTGCACCGCAAGAAGGAGCACGCGCTCGAGCCGGAGCCGTACCGCCTGATGCTTGCCTCGTTGCTACCTGCGAGTTGAGCGCAATATTTTTAAAACATTGAACTGCGCACGCCCGTTCTATGCTGCTGCGCGATGAGCACCTCCTCGAGCATCTCCTCTCCGGCGAGTGCGCCAGATGCCGTTGTCCCGCCGATGTGCGTGAGGAGTGGCACCTGCGTAGCCTGTACCGTTTCGCGACGTGCCCGCAGTGCGGTCGAGAGGAGAGCGTGCTGCTCAAGAAGCTCTAGTCAGCCGCTCGAACCCATCGTCGGTGATGAGATAGGTGTTCTCGTGCTGCGCGACGCGACCGCCACTCCTCTCTGGCAGCGGCGGGTACGCGTGCACCGCACCCGAGCGCCGTAGCTCGGCCAGGCCGAGTTTCGAGCGGGTACCGAGCTCACGGGTCACCCAACGCTCCGCGAACGGCAAGCCGTTGTACCGTCTCGCGAATGCAAGCACCTCACGCGCGACCGGTGAACGCACCGCACCGCCCGATGCGACGCTATAGATCGTCGGCGATGCGCCGTTCGTGATGATGGCGCTCGTGCCGTCAGTCGCGAAC
>CAYNGK010000018.1:0-11698 GCA_964396935.1 uncultured Methanosarcinales archaeon
ACACGCCCAGCATGAGCGGGACGCCGACGAGCGGCGTGAGTGCGTAGGCCGCGTCGGCAGGAAGGTGCGCCGCTTGGAGCAGGTCCTGCGTGACATTGAAGTAATCGTGACCAGGTCGCGCGCCGAGCATGGAGGCGCGCATGTACCCGAGCGTGCTGTCCATGCAGGAGTACCCTGTGAGGACCTCTGCGAGGCCGATGACTGGTCGGCGGCGCCAGTTCGTGACACCAAGCGCCAAGAGCCCCATACCCGCGGTGGTGTACAGGAGCTCCGGCAGCGCGCTTGTCGCTGCGCTACCGATGTACTGGAGTGCGGTCTCGGGTGCCTTGCTGAACTTCGTGAGACCGTCCGTTCCTGGCGGCAGGTCCGCGAGTTCCAGACCCGGCGTGACTGCCGCAAGCGGCGCCATATACCAATTCGTGCTCGTGTTGAGTGTGACGCTCTCGCAACCGGGACCGATCGTCGCTGCGGCTGCGCAGTGGATCCCTTCATGGACCGGCGTCTCTAGCGCGACGACCGCTGCGAGGCCGCCGACGACGGCGAGTGAACGGGCGTTGCGGGCAAGGAGGTTGCGGAGTTTCCCCATATCGGCGTACGAGGAGTCCTGAGGAGTATTTAAATTATTCCCTATCGAGTGACGACATTGTCACCTCTGGATCTGGTCGATGCGATGGGCGAGATCACGGTCCTTGGCGGTGACCCCGCCCGCATCGTGCGTCGTGAGCGCGACCCCGACCTTGCCCCATGAGAGCGTGATGTCGGGGTGATGGTTCACTTCTTGGGCGAGCGCACCTATCCTGTTCACGAACGCGAGTGCGGTCGCGAAATCCTGAAACGCGAACACGCGATGAAGCGCGCCTTCACGTTCAGTCCACACCACCGCGACACCACCCCCGCTAGAATCGCTCGACGTACTGCATCGACCAGGTCTTGTCGCCATTGACCACCGTGATGCGATCGCCTGGAGCGAGATCGTTCATGAGCGGTTTCCCATCCGGCAGCATGACGAGGCCGAGATCCAGCGATGAGCACTCGTTCTCGGAGAAAAGGTATTTCAGTTCTATCGGCCGATAGCCCAGCAGGTGGTACGCGCCATCACCGCGGAACCGGCCGATGAACGCTTCGAAGTTCGCTTCGAGACGATCATCAAGCGATTGCTCATCGCCCATGCGAACCCTGACCGCGTGCCAACCGCTGCCGATCTCCGGATGTACCATCGTCTCGCCACCCCCCACCCCTTCTCGAAGCGCCCGCCCGGATTCGAACCGGGGAATGATCGCTCTGCAGGCGATTGCCTTACCGCTTGGCTACGGGCGCGTCTCTGGGGCTGAAGGGTACGCCGACCTTTTAAATGGGTTTCGTCTCGGCAGGCGGGAGGGGATATCTTCAAGAACATGCGGCCCCACACCACCCGCACCCATGTTCACGCTCTATCTCGTGCGTCACGCGCAAAGCGTCGCGAACATCAGCGACCGCGTGGGCGGCGGGCAACTCGACGTCCCCCTCACGGCGGCCGGTGAGGAGCAAGCGCGGCGATTGGGCGCATACCTGCACGCGCAGAACGCGCGATTCGATAGCGTCTACGTGTCGCCAACGGAACGCGCGAGGATGACCGCGCGCTTGGCGGGATTCGCCACGCCGACCATCGAGGAACGCATCACGGAGATCGACCGCGGGACGTGGACGGGCCAGCCGTACAAGGACCACTACACGCCGGAGGTTCTCACGCGTCTCAGGCAGGACCCGCTCTACAGCTGGACATTCGCACCGCCAGGAGGGGAATCTTCTCAGCAGTGCGAGCAGCGGGTGAGGCCGTGGCTTCAGGAGCTCGCGGCGCGGCGCGGAACGGCGCTCGCCATCTCGCATAAGGTCACGATCGGTGTGCTCCTGCGCTACGTCACGAACGCCGATCCGCGCGCCATCTTCCGATACCCGTTGGAGAACACCAGTGTGAGCATCCTGGCGTTCAACGGCACATGGAAAGTGACCCAAGTAGGCGTCAAGCCCGCTAGCAGGCATGAAGAAGAGAGCGGACCCGGCCGGATTTGAACCGGCGACCCTCGGCTTAGAAGTCCGATGCTCTATCCAAGCTAAGCTACGGGTCCAGATGGAGAGGACGCCCGACGAGACTTATAAACATTCCCGTGAAGTGGCATCGCACACCCGGACTGACGGATTCCGGGAGGAGCGCTTTTAAGAACGAGCGTGTGCGGACGGGGACCAATGACCGCTTCATGGGATGTGCGGTGGCGCGAGCGACACGAGGGACGCGTGACACTCGACGAGATCGAGCGCTTGCCGGTGCGCGAACGACCGGCAGTGGTGCTCCCCGTACGCGACTCGCCGCAGCAGGCGCAAACAGAACTGCGTCGGCTTGCGCGCATCTTCCCCGGCATCATCATCAGTTTCGCCGGGTTGCCTCCGGACAGCCCATATGCGCGCGATGTGAGCAGGTACTCCCGTCAAGGGTTCATGGTCTCTGACCGAGACGGGAGATCCCTGCCGGTGCGGTTCCACATCACCGCTTCCGGCACGTGGCGAACACGGGACGCGGCGCGCATCCTCACGCTTGTGCACAGCACGCTCGGATACGAGGGGGTGATCGAGCAGCCGTTCCCTGCAGAGATGACCGCGCGCATCATCGACGGCGAAAGCGTGCCCGCGCAGGTATGGCGCGAGGTGATCGACATGTACCGCCGCAACGGGATGCGCGTGCACGCGGACGCCACCCGCCTCGGACCATCGAACGCACGCGATCTCGCGGGCATCGTCGACAGCGTGCTCTTGGACCCTGCGCAGGATCCGCACGCGTATGCGGGGATCCCGGCATGGTGGTACGGAACAGCCACGTCGGATGTCGCGCTTCAGGACCGCAGGTAATCCAGGACGAGCCGTACACCGAACGCGGTGCCTTCGCCCTTGCGCGTGAGGAACCGATCGCGCGCTTCCGCCCACGCGACACCGGCGATATCGATGTGCACCCACGGCACATCCCCAACGAACTGCTTCAGGAGCATCGCCCCCGCGATCGTGCCCGCCATCTTGGACGTCCCCATGTTGCGGTAATCGGCGATCTGGCTCTCGATATCCTTCTCGTACTCTTCCCACAGCGGCAGCGGCCAGAGGCGCTCGCCGGTCCGCTCTCCTGCGTCGCGCAAGCGATCGATCGCTGCCTGGTCCGTCCCAAGGACAGCGGCCGCGTTGTCACCCAGCGCGACCACGCACGCGCCCGTGAGGGTCGCGAGATCGATGATGAGATCGGGCTTGAGCAGTGTCGCGTGATAGAGCGCATCCGCGAGCACGACACGGCCCTCCGCATCCGTGTTCTCGATCTCGATCGTCTTGCCGCTCTTCGTGCGCACCACATCACCTGGCTTGTACGCGGCACCCGAGACCATATTCTCAGCGAGCGCCATCACCGCGATCACGCGCACAGGCAGCTTGAGGCGCGATGCCGCGCGTATGATGCCAAGTGCGACAGCGGCACCGCTCATGTCGAACTTCATCAGGCCCATGCCAGCGCTCGGCTTGATCGAGTACCCGCCGGTGTCGAACGTTATGCCTTTTCCGACGATCACGACCGTGCGTGTCGCGCCTTTTGGCTCGTAGAGAATCGTGATGAGGCGCGGGTCAGCGGCACTGCCCTTCCCGACCCCGACGATACCGCCGTACCCCTGCTTCTCGAGCTGGCGCTTGTCGAGCACGGTGATGGAGAGACGTTCGCTCTTCGCGATCTTCGCCGCTTCCTCTCCAAACAACTCCGGCGTGAGGTCCGCTGAGGGCGTGTTTTGCAAGTCACGCACGATCGCGCAGGTCTCTCCGATGATGACACCCGCGTCGAAACCCTGCCGTGCCGCCATGCCGGTACGGTCGGAAGCGATCGTGATCGCGTCGAGTTCCTTGCGTTTCTCCGCATCCTGCGTCTTGTACTGCACGTAGGTGTACGACCCCGCGGCAGCGCCTTCCGTCACCGCTTGCGCGGCCGCGTTCGCATCGAGCTCCACCGGCACCTCGAGCGCGACCGTCTTCGCTCCGAGCTCGCGCGCGCGGTTCGTTGCCGCATGCGCGGCTGTGCGCATGCGATGCGCCGTGATCTCCGCTCGCTTGCCCAAGCCCACGAGGAGCAGGAAGCGCGGCGTCCCATCGATAGGGACGACCAGGAGCTGGTCGCGCTTGCCTTCGAATTCCTTGCGCGCACGCACGAGCGCGAGGTCGCGGCCGGCGCGTTGAGCTAAACGCGCTTCGGCGTCGCTGCGCTCCTCATACGTGAAGAGCGTTACCGCATCGTGCTTGCCGAGGAAGACATCGGAACTGGAGAACGAGAGCTGGACCATCGTGCGTAAGACACCTCAGGCCCGTCGACCACCCGGTATCTTATAAACCTTTGCGGGCTAGTACGAGATGTCGACTCCTGTGTCGTTATCGATGCGCTGCAAGCGCTCATACGCGCTGAACGCGGCGATCGCGCCTTCAGCGGCGCCGGTGAGCGCCTGCTTGTAGCGCCGATTCCCGACGTCGCCCGCGGCGTAGACGCCCTCAATGTTCGTCTTGGATTCGCCGTCGATGATGATCTGGCCGTGACCGTCCACGGCGACGCCAAGCTGCACCGCGAGCTCGCTTTGGATATCGTGGCCGATCTCGACGAACATCCCTTTCACAGGCAGGATGTCCGATCCGTGAAACGGCGTGGTGAGCCGCAAGCCCGTGATCTCATCATCACCGAGCACTTCGGCGACGTTCGTTCCGTAGATGATCGTGACTTTCGGGTTCTGCTCGAGGCGCGCGATGTTGATCGGTTCGGCGCGCATCTTGTCCTTGCGCACGATGAGGTAGACGTGCGACGCAAACTGGCTCACGAGCTGCCCGGCCTGCGCGGCGCTGTCGCCGCCGCCCACGATCGCGACAGGGACATTGCGGTAGAACGCGGCGTCGCACGTCGCGCAGTAGCTCACGCCTTTGCCCGCGAGCGCCTCCTCGTTCTTCGCGCCGAGCTTGCGGTGCTTCGTGCCCATCGTGAGGATGACCGTGCGCGCGCGGATGACCGACTCCTTCCCGAGCTGGTCGCGCGCGTGCAGCGTGAAGATCGTGCGTTTTGTGTCCTCTCCTTGCGTGCGCTCGGCGCGCGTGACCCACGTCTCGTGGAAGGGGATGGCGAGGTTCTCGCAGTGCTCCTTGAACTTCATCATGAGATCGAAACCCGGGATGCTCTTGAACCCGGGATAGTTCTCGACGTTATGCGAGTCATTGAGCAGGCCACCAACGACCTGGCCGACCACGACCGTCTTGAGGCCGAAGCGCGCGGCGTAGATGGCCGCGGCCATGCCGGCGCTGCCCGCACCGATGACCGCCACATCCCAGATTTCATCTTGCGTCATACATCACCCGGGTGCGAGAAGGGTTCTTAAATGTTCGGGAGGGTCGTTCTCGCCAGGTAGAGATCGGTCGGATGGTCGTCCGTGTAGTATGACCAGCAGAACCGACGATCACGCAAGTAGGTCTCGTGCAAGAATGCGCTGCAGATGCGCGCGTACAGGAGGGCATCGCGCAAGTGCTCCGGGTCCTCCTTGTATTTCGGGACACGGATGCCGTGGCGATCGCGCAAGATGCGTTCCAGGGTCTCTTTGGGCAAGGTCTCGCCGGTCTCGAGCTTCATCGCGTGCTTGAAGATGAAGCGGATGTTCTTGACGAAGAATTCGAACAGGTTCTGCTTGCCGATCAGCAGTTCCGGTTCCACAGTGTAGCGGCCGGTGGAGTCGATCAGCGTCTTGTGCTTGATGTCCGCGAGGGATTGCCCGTGCTCGAGCTCATCGCTCTCCCAGGTCTCGACGAAAGGTACCGTATGCAAGAGCACCTTGAGGTTATCGCGGAACTCGGACACGTCGTCGAGCGATCGCGCATACTCGTGGAACATGCGGCCGCCGGCGGGGAAGAGGTTGATGCCGATATGCTTGCCCGTGTCCCCGACACGTCGCGTGCGCGCGTCGTAGTGCGGCTTCGTGCCGCGCAAGACCGCATACGCTGCCGAGAGGTCGCGCACGAGCATGGAGGTGTCAAGATCGTCGAATTTCTCCTCGTCATCGGTGCGCACGCTCGAGCCGTACGCGAAGCACGCGACGAGATTGTCCCCTAGCAGGTCCTGGTAGTACGGGATGAAGCCGTACTTGCGCTTCTCGGCATTCGTGAGCTCGGACGTGAGGAGGACCTCTTTTGCCGGCACGAGCGGCCACGCGACGCGCTCGTACATATCGACCATGCCGAGCTTCACGCCAAGGAGGATCTCATCCATACGCTCCACGGTGTACGGTCCAGCGGCCGCTGCATCGACTTCCGCTCGGATGCCAAGGCCGGAGAGGAGACGACCGATGCGGCAGTGCTGGCGCTTCTTCGAGATGGTCGTCTCCAGGTCGCGACGGGAGTGGATGAGCGCTGCGCTCACGGTGCTCACGCGCGCGAGCATCTCGCTTTGCGCCTGGAGCATGCGCGCGCGGTTATCGGTCGTCGGCGGTAGCTGCAGCTGGTCGAAGCGTTCGGCGAGCCGGTGATAGACGCTGGGCAGACCGTCGCGCATAGCACGCACTTCATTCAGCGTCACGACCATCGTGCGATGGTCCGCCCCGTGCTCGATAGCGGTGCGCCGGAGCAGATCCATGCTCGGGATGCCGTCCGTGATCGCCGTGTAGATGAACGGCTTCTCACCGAGCATCGGCAACCCCGGGTACTGCTCCTCGTTCGGTTCGAAAGACTCGTAGAGGATCGTGTCGGTCGTCGCGCACGGCAGAGGCCAGGACATATCGACATGTGCGCGGGCAGTGTTTCTTAACCTTTCCGGACCTGGAGGATTTATAAACTCGCGAGCGTGGGGGTGAGGAATGGCCGACGCGATCGCACAGACCATCCACGCGTTCATCCTGTTGCTCGTGATCATGGACCCGGTCGCGGCGTTACCGGTGTTCTTGCGCATCACGCAGAAATTCACACCCGGCCGCCGGGTGCAGAGCGCGAACCGGGCGATCCGTTTCAGCGCGATCCTGCTCGCGCTGGTGCTCCTGTTCGGTCAGGGGTTGCTCGATCTGTTCGGCATCTCCTTCGATGCGTTCCGCATCGCCGGTGGCATCGTGCTCTTGGTCTTGGGCATAACCTATATGTTCCACATCCATATCGGACATGACAAACCGTACGCGACCGATATCCTCGTGCCGTTCGCGACGCCGCTCATCGTCGGCCCTGGCGTGATGACGACTGCGATCCTCTTCGTGGGCTGGTATGGGCTCATCCCCACGGCAATCGCCGCGACAGGCGCGCTTGCGGTATGCTACGCGACCCTGCGATTCGCCAACCCGATCTCGGCACGCCTCGGGCTGCAGGGCATCGAGGTCGTGACGCGCCTGATGGGACTGATCCTTGTCGCGTTCGCGGTGCAGATGATGCGTGACGGCATCGCGGGATTCATCACCAGCGGCATCGCGGCATCCATCCTCGGCGGTTGAGCCATGAGACGAGAGACCGCATTCCCTCTCGCGTTGTCCTGCATCTTGCTCGCGGTGGCCCTGGTCGCCATCGTCTCGATCGCGGGACCATTCGCGACGGTATCCGAGGACAACGGAAATGTCGTCGGGCACCCGTTCTCCACCGATGGCGGGTATGACGTCACGCTCGTGTCACCGGATCCGGTGTATGTCTATACGCAAATCCCGTTTCCTTCGCCGCACGGGTACATCCCGTGGCGCATCTTCGAGCGGATCATCTATGTGCCCGACACCAAGCAGTTCATCGCAAGCGGCATCTGCCATCCTGGAAACGGCGGGCAGAGCCGGTACGGGCATCGCTTCGGCATGTACGCGATCTCCGATGCCGGCCAGTTCATCGGCACACGTGACGTCTGCATCGATACGAGCACCGCGCACGCTGGCGACTGGTGCGGAGCGACCACACAACGTTGCACGAATATGGCGACGGATCTCCTGCCACTGTCCGCCGGCCGGTTTGTTCGCGTGATGGCGCTCTGGGGCGGTTCTCGCCCGACAACGGTCTACACCACGACAGGAACAGGCATGGAGCGGTATGCGCAAACCCCGCTGGTCGATCCAGATGCTGTTTCGCCAGATGATCTGTCGGGGCCCTACAGCGTCGCGACCGCGAGCAATCGCCTCATCGGCATGGCACAGCCGGCGAACAGCGGCCCTGTGAATGTCATGTACTCCTTGCCGGATCTCCAGCTCATCACCTCGTTCCCGTACGAATATCGCCCCATCATCGGTGTCGGCGAGTACTTCGTCGGTTTCCGCAACAACGGCGGTAGCGGCGCGAGCGGATGGGAATACGCAGTATACCGTATGCCCGCGATCGGCACCACCAAGCCCGCGAGGATCTCCACGTTCACCAACAAGATCATCATCGGGAGTGGGGTCGTCGATGCCCTCGATCCGAACCGCATCGGCATTGTCCTCAAGGACAAGACCACGGGCGCGCAGGAATTCGTCATCTATACGGCCGGAGCGGACGGGCTTGTCGAAGAGTCGCGAAGATCTCTGCCCGCACGCTGGATGGGGACGATGTCCGCGCCCCAGGACGCGATGGCAGGCCCGTATCTCTTCTACGGACGCTGCACGAGCACGAGCCAGATGCTCACTGAACGCTCAGAGAGCTGCAAGGTGTTCGTTGAGAAGGATGGGGCGGATCTCGCGGTCGAACAACTGCCACGCGATGGCGAAGGCAGGCGATTGACGGTGGTCTCGAGCGCGATCTCCGATACGGGCCGTGTCCTTGTGTCGACGAACGGATACACGAGCATCGCGTCCTCCTCCATCGGGCGGCTCTTCCTGTATGAGATCAGCGGGTTCAATGGCAGTGCGGCACCGCCGGCCCCGGCATGCACGGGCGACGGCGATTGCCTGACCGGTCGATGCGTGGATGGCGCGTGTGCAGCGGAGTGCGTGACCGATGGCGAGTGCACGGGTGGCGAGGTGTGCGCAGACAACCGCTGCGTTGCGGGGCAAACGGCCACTGCGCGTTTTGTTGAGCATACCACGTCATGCGGCAGCGGGTTCCCCCGCATCTTCTGCATCACGGATGTGTCCTGGACGAGCGAGGGCGAAGGCGCGATCCAGCTCGTGCAGCAGGGCGGACGGCAACGGGCCTGCGCACCGGCGGGTGTGCCGATGACCAAACGGATCATCACCACCGACCGCTCGCGCACATATCAGCTGTATGCGGCCTCGGATTGCGAGAGCGAACCTGGCCTTTTGCTCGATGCGATAACGGCGCAGGCGAACCGGGATTGAATCGCGGTCGGCATCCGTAGAGCAAGAGGGAAAGAAGGGAAAAAAAGGAGACTGCCCGCAACTCACTCGAGCGCGGCGAGGTCCGCATCGAGCGACTCGAGGTCGCCCAGGTCCTCATCCACGGTCGTGTCAGCAAGGCCATCATCGAACGTGTCGACGATCGGCTCTTGTGCCGCGACTGGGGGCGTCGTCGGAGCGGTCGGCTCCTTGGACGCGCATGCGACCGCGGTGACGAGCAGTGCGAGCACGACGAATGCTATGGCGGTTCTCATCGTCTCACACCGTGACCGACACATTTAAGCCGGTTTCGGTCGTATCCTCATCACTGTCATCCAGGTCAGAGGCGCTATCCGCTCCAGAGTCATCGGACTCATCTTCGGAACCATCCTCATCGCTGTCATCCAGGTCAGAGGCGCTGTCCGCGCCGCTGTCATCGGATTCCTGCCCGTCCGAGTCGTCGTCGCTCGTCGCTGCGTCCTCGACCGACGCGCTCGCCCGCGCATCGGCCGTGATCGCTGCTGCCGCGCGCGCGAAGATCGCGCGATCGCGGATGCCAAGCGCGCGCACGAGCTCGCGCAGGTCCTCACGGGCCTGCTTGAGCTCATCACGGGCATCGTTGAGGCCCTCCTTGGCGGCGCGCAAGCGGGCGCTCGCGTCATCGTTCGTCTCGACATCACCGATACCATCGATATACGTGTCCTGCACGGTCTCATAGGTATCGCGTGCGGCGCTCACGTGCGCCCGATAGTTCTCGAGAGCAGCGTCAAGCTCCGTCGCGTTCGTGCCGTTGGGGAGCGCATCGAGCGCTTCAGTCAGGCGCGCATCGATGAGGTCCGCGTGGTCGAGCGTCTCGCCGAAGCGGCCGATCCAGAGCAGGCCGCTCGCGAGCCGGGCGCGCACGTGCGCGACCTTCCACGCCTCGCGCAGATCGCTCGCGATCTCCTTTGTCGTGTTGAGGTCGGTCTCATTCGCAGCATCGAGATCCGCCTGCAGGTCCTGCAGGGTCACGATGCTCGCATCGAGCTGTGCGCTCATTTCGGCTGCGGCATCCGCATCCACATACTGATTCGCATCAAGGCGATCCTTGAGGTTCTCCAGGTGCTTGACGATGCGGTCAATCGCGTTCCCAAGGAACGCCTGGCCATCGTGCGCCAGGTCGGCACGGGCCTCGACGCACACGTCGGTCCCGTTGTCCTCGCAATCGCGGACCTTCTCACGCGCATCCTTGAACTCCTCGCGGCGCTCCTTGAGGGTCTCCTTGAGATCCTCGATGTTCGCGCGGCGCGTCTCGATGCGCGTCTTGATCTCCTCGCGACGCTCCTCGAACCGTGCCTTGATCTCCTCGCGGCGCGTCTCGGCGCGTTCACGCAGGGCATCCAGGCGTTCGTCGGTGCGCGTGCGGATCTCCGCACGGCGCGCGTCCATGCGCTCGCGTCGCTCCTCACGGATGCCAGCTACGCGATCGCGCAGTTCAGTGCGCGTCTCGATCGAGCCATCGCTGCGCACCTTGATGCGCTCGCGTAGTTCGATGCGATTGTCACTGTCATCGGCAGTGTCGTTTACGTCATCGCTCGAGCCGTCATCAATACTATTATCATCGGAGGATCCCGAAGAACCGGAATCATCGTCCGAACCGCGATCCGCCAATGCTGCCGGGATGATCGCCACCACCAGCAGCACAGCGAACAGGGTCGCCATCCATTGTTTCATATCCATCATCGCACTCTCCCGGGTTTTCCCCCGTGTTTCGGAGGTCCCCGCCTTTGCGTGTGCGGTATCAACGGCAACCTTCCTTTATAAGCATACTTTCTCTTGTGAACAATTAAAGGTTCATAACTACGTTTATTATTTATAGAAAGTTCAAGAATCTTCAAAAATGAACAGAGAGTTATAAAATACGTTAAAAATCAATTCAAAAGGTGAACTGGAGTATCTAAAGTCGACATTTCGGGGGAAGGAATATATAGACCCCTTGCTCGCACCACAGCTATGCGGTGGGCGTTCGCGTTCTTGGTATTGCTCTTGATGCCGGCCGGCTTGGCCGCGACTCTGACCGGAACCGCGTACACACAGAACTTGGCAGTGGCGCAATATGCCATCCTGACCATCAACACCACACCCGAACAGCGGCTCATCCTGGATGACGGGATGTACAACATCACCGTCCCGCCCGGGACGTACCTGCTTTCCGCATCATTGCGCCAGAGCGGCCAGCGGTACGAGGACGAGGTGCTCGTGCGCGCGGTGGATGATGGCGTGTACACGTATGACCTCATCCTGTTCCGCGTCGAGACGATCGATCCGATCGTGGACGACACGGAGGATCCGACCGCGGATCTCGAGTTCCCAGAACCCGGTGCGGACCAACCCGTCTCCTCGTCCAAGCAGTACGTGCTTGGCAGCATCGTGCTTGTCGT
>CAYNGK010000018.1:11708-20276 GCA_964396935.1 uncultured Methanosarcinales archaeon
GGGTCCGGGGGCGATGCTGACTCTGCTCGCGATGCTCATCGCGCTCGCGATGCTTGGTGCGCGAGGAAGCTGGTGGCGACACAAGGGCAAGGGAGATACGCCAGTCGCGCACCCGAAGAAAAAGGGAAACGCCGAACTCCCCGACGATCTCGTGCAGGTGCTCGCGATCCTGAAAAGCGACGGCGGCCGTGTGCACCAGCGGGAGCTGCGCCAGAAACTCCCCTACAGCGAGGCGAAGGTGAGCATGATGCTCGCGGACCTCGAGAGCCGCGGCTTGCTCAAGCGCGTGAAGCAGGGCCGTGCGAATCTGATTGTGCTGAAATGAGCGAAAACGCGCGGAAAACAAGTCATTTTATCGACAGGTAAAGAATTTCCTTATAGATAATAAAAACGATTAAATAGTTGTTAGTGTACTCCACACACGAAATAAGACCGAATCCGCAACACCAACGAACAGAAAGTGTAAAAAGAACACGAACAAGGCGACACCCAATGACCCACACCCCATCCCCACTCCTCACCGACCTGTACCAGCTCACGATGATCGCCGCGTACGTGGACAGCGGCAAGGACCAAGAAGAATCCACGTTCGACCTCTTCATCCGCCGCTACCCGAAGGAGTGGGGCTACCTCATCGCGAACGGCGTTGAGGAAGCGATCGACATCGCGACCGACTTGCGCTTTGGCGACGAAGACATCGCATACCTGCGCAGCACAGGGCTCTTTCAGGAACGGCACCTCGACTACTTCAAGAGCTTCCGGTTCACCGGCGATATCGCAGCGGTCGCGGAAGGCAGCGTGATCGCTGCGAACACGCCGGTGCTGCGCATCACCGCCCCACGCGCACAAGCGCAACTGCTCGAGACGATCCTGCTGGACACCATCGGGTACCAGACGATGATCGCCACGAAAGCGAGTCGCACCGTCGACGCGGCGCAAGGGAAACGCGTGGTCGAGTTCGGCCTGCGCCGCGCGCAAGGGCAGGAAGCGGGGCTCAAAGGAAGCCGTGCCGCGTACCTGGGCGGTTGCTCCGCGACCAGCAACGTGCAAGCGGGCAAGGAGTACGGCATCCCGATCACCGGCACGCACGCGCACAGCTTCGTTATGAGTTTTGGCACGGAAGAGGAGGCGTTTCGCGCGTACGTGCATACCTTCCCCGGTCAGACGACGCTCCTCGTCGACACGTACGACACGCACGCGGGCGTACGGACCGCGATCGCGGTCGGTAAGGAGCTCGAGCGCGCAGGCAAGCGCCTGGGCGCGGTCCGACTCGATAGCGGCGACCTCGAGCAGCTCGCGCGTGACGCGCGCAAGGAGCTGGACGATGCGGGGATGACGTACGTCAAGATCATCGTGAGCGGCGATCTCAACGAGTACAAGATCGCCGACCTGGTCGAGCGCGGCGCGCCCATCGACGCCTACGGCGTAGGGACCGAGCTGATCACGGGCAAGCCCGACGCCGCGCTCAGCGCCGTGTACAAGCTCGCCGAGGATCCTGGCGGCGCGAAGCTGAAACTCGCGCAAGGCAAGCGCACGTGGCCGGGCAAGAAACAGGTCTGGCGCGTGCGAGACAAGGACGGCAGGTTCTCGCACGACGTGCTCGCCCTCGAGGGCGAGGCGGTCGCTGGCGGCACGCCGCTGCTGGAGACGATGGTCAGGGGTGGCGAGCGCACGCACAGCGCACGCCCGCTCGAGTGGGCCCGCGCGCTCGCGCACGAGTCGCGCGCAGCGCTTCCCGACGAGTGCCGCAGGATCAGGAACCCGCAGCCGTATGAGATGCGCCCGTCCGCTGGGCTCGCGCAGCTCGCGGACACGCTCGCGCGCGAGCACGAGCTGACACAAGAGGCACGCACGCCGCAAGAGCGGCTCGCGAGCATCATCGAACGATGGAAGGAGGTAGCCGCATGATTGGAACCCTACATTGGAATGTGGACACGCAATACGACTTCATGCGTGACGACGATAGCCATAAAGGCACACTCCCTGTGCCTGGCGCGCGCAGCATCGAGGAGAACCTCTCACGGCTCACGAGACTCGCCGCCAAGGAGAACATCCGGGTCGTGAACACCGCCGACTGGCACACGTCAGAGAGCAAGGAGTTCAGCGCGACACCCGACTACATCACCACGTTCCCGCCGCACTGTATGGAAGGAACAAAGGGCGCACAATACGTGCCCGCAACGGCGCCGAAAAACCCCTATTGCATCGACTGGCGTGATCGCACATTCGACAAGAAGGCAGCAATGGCACATCGTGAAATCGTGCTGCGCAAGGACGCGTTTGATGTGTTCACGGGAAACCCGCACACGGGTAAGCTTCTCGACTTGTTGCAGCCCCTGCAGGTCATCGTGTACGGTGTCGCGACGAACTACTGCGTGCAACACGCGGTGCAAGGCCTTCTCGAGCACGGCGTGCCATCGGTCATCGTCGTGAGCGATGCGATCAAGGCTATCGTCGCACCCGACAGCACCATCCCGACACCGACCGGATGGCTGTACGGGAGCGTGGAGGAGTTCATCGACAAGGAATGGCGAGCGAAAGGCGTGACGATGATGAGTACGGACCGGCTCATGTGCATCAGCGATATGCTCGAGGGGCTCAAGACGTGATCCGTATGACCCACGTGACCCTACGACCCGCAAGCGTCGACGACCTCGATACGCTTATGCGTTGGGTGAACGACCCCGACGTGACGGGCCGGTTCGCGCACCTCGGTCATGTGACGCGCGAACAAGAACGCGTATATCTGGAGCGCATCACGAACAGCGACATCGACCGGCTCTACGCGATCGAGGATGAGCGCGGCGAGACCATCGGTACGGCCGGGTTGCACGATATCAACAGCGAAGAGCGCACCGCGCGCTTTGGCATCATCATCGGCCGCAAGGACCGCTGGGGACAAGGATACGGTCGCGCGGCGATCACCGCACTCATCGACGAAGCGCGCACATACGGCCTGCGCCAGGTCTGGGGCGTCACGCGCGCGGACAATGAACGTATGCGCCACCTGCTGGGGCGTTTGGGCTTTCGGGAAGACGCGTACCTCCCCGGACGCTACTGCCAAGCACAGCACTGCCACGATATGGTGCACGAGACGCACAACATAGACGAGGTGAACGCATGACGGACTATCGCATCGCGCTCGCGCAGACGCAACCTGTCACGGGCGATCTCGAGGGCAACGTCCGGCAGATACTCGCCGGCATCGAGCGCGCGAAAACCGCGAAAGCCGATATCGTCGCGTTCCCGGAGACCAGCATCACCGGGTACTGCTGCGGCGCGTTGTTCGAGAACCGCGAGTTCGTCGCGTACAACAAGCGGTTCCTCGCCGAGATCATCGCGCCGGCGGTCCCCAACGACCTGGTCGCGATCGTCGGCTACGTCGACGTCAAGGGAGAGCGCAAGGACCACCACCCGGACATCGCGAACAGCGTCGCGGTCATCCAGGGCGGCAAGATCGTGGGCACATACGACAAGCAGCTGCTCGCGAACGGGAACCACCACGAGGACAAGAAGTACTTCCGCGCAGGCGTCGAATCGAAGGTCTTCGAGGTCACGGTGCAGGGCAAGCCATTGCGCATCGGCACGCCGATCTGCGAGGACATCTGGAAGGAGGATCACGAACGGGATATCATCGGCGAGATGCGCCAACAAGGCGCAGAGCTCATCGTATGCCCGAACTACAGCTACTTCTTCTACGGCAAGCAGGAGCACCGCAAGGAGATCTGCCAGACGCAAGCGAGGGGCAATGATATCCCCATCGCGTACCTCAACGCAAGCGGCGTGGGTGATATCGTCAAGAACATCATGATCTACGACGGCGGGAGCTTCGTGATCGACCGCACAGGCAAGACGGTCGGCGAGGCGCGCCGGTTCGGCACGGACTTCACGGTCGTCGACCTCAAGGACGGGAAGGGAACGCCTTTGCCAGCGAAGCCAGCGGCCACGAAGATGGAGGAGATCCACGACTCGCTCGTGTTCGAGCAGCGTGAGCTGTACCGGACGTTAGGCATCCCGAACTGCCAGGTGCACATGAGCGGCGGGATCGACAGCGCCGTTGTCGGCGCGATCGCGGCCGAAGCGATGGGCAAGGAGCACGTCGTGTTCATCACGAACCCCACGAAGGACAACGGCGACATCACGAAGGGCAACGCAACACATATCGCGCAAGCGCTCGATGTGCCGTTGCACTGGCAACCGACGCAAGCGGCGTACGAGATGCTCGTGGATGGGTTCCGGGACGCGTTCACGGCGGAACCGGATAACACCGCGAAAGGGAACATGCAGGCGCTGCTGCGCACCGCGCAAGGGCTGACGAGCACGCGCCATTTCCGCAGCGCCATCGCAGCGACCGGCAACCACACGGAGATCGTCCACGGCTGGTGCACGTTCCACGACATCGGCAGCATCGGCGCGCACGCGCCGCTTGGCGACCTCACGAAGGTAGAGGTGTTCCAGCTCGCCGCGCACATCAATGAACGCGCCGGCAGGGAGATCATCCCTGCGGGGCTGTACGACGGTTCTGTCGCGCCGATGGCGGAGCTCGCTGACGCGAAGGAGGACCCATTCGACTACTACGTCATCTCCGGCATCGACGCCGAGATGATCCGCCACCGCCGTAGCGTCGCCGAGATCATCGACGCATACCGCACCCGCACGCTCACGCCGGAATTCTTCCCGCCAGGACCTGACGGGAAGGACGTGTACGCCCGGACCGATCTCCAAGGGTTCGCGAGCGCGACGTGGGACGCGTTCGAGCGCTCGAAGCGCAGCGTGTTCAAGGCCGCGCAAGCGGCGCCGATCGTGATCATCAGCCCGCGCAGCCGCGGATTCTCGAACCGCGAGACGATCATCAACGCCTACGCGGGATGGTATGACCTCGAGAAGGCGAAGACACGACTGCGAGGTGCCGTATGACTACCATCACCCCTGGGGCGCACAACGGCGGGCGTCAGGGCTATCGTTCGCCGACATCGACAACTGACGCTATCATCGAGTACGCGCAAGGCGGCGTCACCGGGATCATCCTCATCGCACGCCGCAACCCGCCGCACGGCCTCGCGCTGCCGGGCGGGTTCCACGAGTACGGTCTCACATTGGAGGAGAACGCGATCAAGGAAGTGCAGGAAGAGACGAACCTCGAGTTCATCATCCGTAACCCCGGCAAGCCATGGACATACTCCGATCCGGCGCGCGACCCGCGCGGGCATATGATCGGCCACGTGTTCTACGGCACGGGCCGCGGGTTCCTGCGCGCGGGCGATGATGCCGCGGCCGCACGGCTCTACTCGTACACGGAAGTGAACCGGCTCTTGGATGAACACGAGCGCGGTGCGCCGGTGTTCGCGTTCGATCACGCACGCATCATCAGCGACTACCTCGGATTTCGTGGGGTGCGCGGTTGATGGATCTTGGCCGCGCCGGATTCGTCGGGAGGTTCAAGCCGTTGCACGAAGGATCGGCCCGTGCGCTCGATGAATTGTGCGCGCAATCCGACCACGCGATCATCGGGATCGGGAGCGCGGGCAAGGAGTACAAGTACAACGCACGGAACCCGTTCACCCCCCTTGAGGTGCGCGGGATGATCGATGCGTATCTCGCGCCGCGTCATAGCAACTACTCGATCATCGAGATACCTGATTTCGCGCACCTCCCAGGGAATGAGGATGGCCACGCGTGGGCCGCGTACGCGCGCGACGCGTACGGACCGCTCGATACGTTCGTGACGGGCAATCCGTTCGTCGAGCGGCTCCTCACCCCAGCATACCAGATCATCCACCCGTCACTTGTCGTGCCGCGCGAGCGGTGGGTGCGGTTGTGCGCGACGCAAGTCCGTCTCGAGATGGCGCGCGGCGACCGATGGGAACCGCTCGTCCCACCAGAGGTCGCCACATACATCAAGGAGCACGGGCTCGACGAGCGGTTCCGGCGCGAGTTCGGTCTCGCAACGCTCGGGACGCTCGTCGCCGATACCGACCCGCTTGCGCACGCGGATGAGCAACGCGAACGCGCGAACGCGCGGGAGGTCTCCGCGTGGTGACGCTGGGCAACTACGACATCGTGCGCCTGATCGGCGAAGGCGGTTTCGGACGGACGTATGAGGGCCGCCACCGGTACTTGGGCGAGAAAGCGTGCCTGAAGCAGAACATCAACATCACGCCAGACGATGAGAAGCTCCTACGGGGGGAAGCGAAGCTCCTGTGGGATGTGCATCACCACTCGCTGCCGGCGATGCGTGATTATTTCCCGTTGCCCGACGGCAGCGCAGTGCTCGTGATGAGCTTCATCGAAGGCAAGACACTCGAAGCGGCGGTGAAGAAGCACAAGGCGATCCACGCGGAGGATGTGGCGTGGATCACGCAACGGCTGCTCAACGCACTCCACTACCTGCACAGCAAAGGGATCGTGCACGGCGATGTGAAGCCGGCGAACGTCATCGTCCAACCGCCGGTGCACAACGCGGTGCTCGTTGACTACGGGCTCTCCTGTCTGCGACCGACGAAGGAGTCGAGCGCCATCGGCTACACCGCCGTGTTCGCCGCACCGGAAATCCTCGACGGCAAGCCGCCCCTCCCCCGTTCCGATCTCTACTCGCTCGGGTTGACGATGGTGTACACGCTTGGAGGCGATCCGTTCGCGAAGACCATTCCCGACAGCGTGCCATCGGCGCTCGCCGAGTTCTACCGCTCGCTGATACGATACGATCCCGTCGAACGGCCGTCGTGGGAGACCGATGATCTCGTGCGACGGTTGTCCGACATACGCCTTGACGCGTTCGGCCGACGGGCATCGAGTCCAGCCACACCGAAAGAGAAGCTAACGAGCAAGGAGGAGTGATACTATGTACAGTTGGGGAGATGACACGAAGACCTGGAAATCGCCAGGCGCATACGATTACGGGGAAGCGATGAAGCCGTATCTGGAGAAGGAGAAGAAGATCGCACCCGATGATCGCAGTTACGCTGTGAGCAAGAAGGGACCGGACCTGAAATTGGTCGATCCCAAAGGACGCGCGATCACGACCGACAGCGAGTTCCCGGTGATCATCGGCGTCGACGGCACGGGATCCATGCAGACGTGGCCTGCGGAGATCTTCGACCGCTTGCCGCTCCTGTACACCACGCTGTCGAAATACCAGCTCGATCCCGCCACGAAGGAATCGCGCGTCGCGCTCTCGTTTGGCGTCATCGGGGATGCCACTGTCGACAAGTGGCCGGTGCAATTGAGCGATTTCGGCAAGGGCGTCACGCTCGACACGTACCTGAAGGCACTCAAGCCCGAAGGCGGCGGCGGTCCGGGGATCCGCGAGAGCTACGAGCTGTTCGCGCAGTACCTCGACACGAAGGTGAGCACGCCAAAAGCGGTCTCGCCGTTCCTCATCCTGATGGGTGATGAGAAATTCTACGAGCAGGTCGATCCCGCGCAGGCGAAGACGTTCCTCGGGCAGGATATCGGCCAGCCGCGCGATGCGCGCGAATTGTGGCGCTCGCTCGCGCAACGGTTCGACATCTACCTCTTGCGCAAGAGCTACGCGGGAAGGGATGAGGAGATCCGTTCGCAGTGGGACGCGGTCCTGCCGCCGCAGCACATCATCCCTGTCGACGATCCGACGCGGGTCGTGGATGTCGCTATCGGGCTGATCGCGCAGCGTTGGGGGCAGGAGAACGATTTCCAAAAAAGCCTCAAGGCGCGCCAGGACTCGAAAGGCATCGCGAAGGTGATGGAGTCGCTACGCGTCGCACCGAACACGCCCGCGGGTATGGGATCGAAGCTCAAGAGCCCGACTGCAGGAGCGAAGAGCAAGAAACTGACGGAGTGAGAGCTATGGCGATAAGCAAAGCATACGACACGAGTATGAAAGTGTTCGAGCAGGTGAGTATGAATGCCAGTCCGAAGATGTACGAGCAGCTGCGCGCGATCGGACCAGGAGAGATCGCGGTCGTGCGCGGCACGTACGACCACATCGAGACCCTCCTCGACACGATGAAGGTCCCCTACGATCTCATCGAGCCCGAGCAGATCCCCGCGCGCAACGGCGGGCACGTGATGTTCGTGAACTGCCGCACGTATGGGAACGGGAAAGCGGTCGATGGGGCGCGCAAGTTCGTCGAGAGCGGTGGTCGCCTGGTCACGACCGACTGGGCGATCAGCCTCGTGACGCGCGCGTTCCCGGGAAAGCTGAACAAGACGAAGGACACGATCGACGATGTGGTCGAGATCGAATGCCAGACCGATCTCGCGCGGCGGTTCGTCGGCCTCAACTACGCGCAATGCCACCCGAAGTGGTGGCTTGAGGGGAGCAGCCACGTCTTCGATATCGGACAAGGCGTGGTGCCGGTCATCACGAGCGATGAGATGGAGCAGAAGTACGGCAAGCCGTACGTCGCTGTGGGTTTCGCGCACGGCAAGGGCGAGGTGTTCCACTTCATCAGCCACCTGGAGCTCCAGCGTACGCACCTGCGCAGCAAGACGGATCATGAGGATCTCTCGGTCTTCCTCAAGAAGATGGGAGCGACGAAGACCGCCGATATGGAGGATGCGACGGTCGCGGAGCTCGAGGCGGCGTAC
>CAYNGK010000019.1:0-20010 GCA_964396935.1 uncultured Methanosarcinales archaeon
AGCGAATCAGCTTCTCGATGGCGAAGAACAGCACGATGCCTGCGAGGACCGAGAGTCCGAGCGAGACGGAGAACCCGCCAGCGTGCTCGACCGCTTCGGGCAGGAGGTGCAAGAACGCGTCGCCGAACAGCGCACCGGCGCTAAACGATACGAGCAGGAGCAGCCAACGATTCAGGCGCTTCGTGTCGACGCTGATCGCGAGGATACCGATGAACGAGACGAGCGAGACGGCGATGACGGCGACGAGCGCAGCGAGCCAGGGCGGGATCATAGGCGCGGTAAGCCGCGCACGGTTTAAAAATACTACCGGCGAAGCACAGTTCACGCCGGGAAGTTCTCGCGCAGGAACGAGAGCATCTGCTCGTCGCCGAGCGTCTCGTACACGGCGATCGCCGACGCGATCTCGCCGATCGCGACGCAGTCCTCCGCGAGGCGGCGCATAATCGGTTCCTTCTCGACGTGACGCAAGAACAGCACCGCTTCCGCGAGACGGCCCTGGTCGCGCAACCACTGCCCTTGACCACGCAACTCGTCGACGACGTTCCCGAGCGCGTACGCGTCCGACGCCTCGCGCAGGCGATTCTCGGCGACAAGCGCGCGCCCAGCGGCGCGCATCAAGGGCTCGCGGGCTTCCGGCGAGAGCATCCCGAGCTTCACGCTCGCGAGGCCGTCGCGCAGGATCTTCTCGATAATCGGGTGCGCCATACGTGCAGGGGTGCGTGGGCGGCTATATACGGGTTGTGGTCGTGTGCGGTCGTCAAGAGAACGAGTGCGTGTGCACATCCCGAAGAGAACAACAAAGAAAAAAATGCTCTGGCCGGGATTGTTGTGAGACCACGAGGTCGAAACAACCGAGGAACGATAGTGACGAGACGCGAGACGAGCAGTCGATCGGCGTAGGAGCGATAGCGACTACGTGTTCAAATCCCGAGAAAAATCAAGAAAAAATGCTCTGGCCGGGATTTGAACCCGGGTCGAAAGCGCGAGAGGCTTTCATGCTTGGCCGGACTACACCACCAGAGCGGTTGTGGAAACAAGGAATGGGTCCGACGGGATTTGAACCCGCGGCCATTCGGTTAAGAGCCGAATGCTCTGACCAGGCTGAGCTACGGACCCGTGCTCGCGTTCTCGAGAGGTTCGACAGGTGTTTAAAAAGATTCCCTTCAGAGGCGCGTTTACGGCTCTGGAGCATTCCTCAAGCAGGTGACCGGCCAGCAACCACGCGTTCACGCGATCTTCTTGATGACCACGATCGTCGTGTCGTCCTGACGCGGCGCTACCCGATTCATATCTTCCCAGATCGCCGCGCACAACTCACGTGCGGGCTCACCCTTGTGCGCGCGCACTACCCGTTCGAGGCATTCGCCGACATAGGCGTCGGCTGCGTGTTCCGACAGGCCGTCGGTGTACAGCAAGAGGATGTCTCCTGCACCCATAAGATCTATTTCGTTGATCGTGTACGGTCGCTTGTACCCTAACGTCCCGGGGTGGCGGCTCCGATCCACATCATCCTCGCTCGGTTGGAAGCCGATAGGGACGCTGCTTTTGATGTACGCGTCGGCGAGATCGACAAAACGGTCCAGGCGGGCCGAATAGACGAGCGGAAGCGGGTGGCCGGCGCTGATGAACCGGAACCGCCCGGACTCCCAGATCTCGCCGTAGAGCGCGGTGATGTACTTGGTGATGCTCGCGGTCGTATGGAACCGCGTGTTGATACCTTCGAACACACGCGTCGTGATCTCACCGGACAAATCAAGATCGCGGCGTACGCCCTCCAACAGCGTATGATGGAGCGCGAATGCGACCACGCTGTCGCTGCGCGCGTGGCCCGCGACATCGGCGATGAAGATGCCCGCTCGGGTCCTATTGAGCCGCAGCTTGGCGGCGATCTCGTGCTGTCGCTGCGCGATCGCCTGGCGGATACGCTCATCGAGATCATAGCGCTTGTTGAAATCGACCCACACGAGATGATCCCCGCCGATCTCGTTGTTGACAAGGGTGTTCGTGCGCGGATCCTTGAGGTCATCCGTGACGGGGCACGTGATGCCATAGATATCGATATTGCGCAGCTGCGGCACGGCAGCATCCGTCTGGCGGGTGCGCAGGATGATCTCGCGAGCCTCTTGGACTTGGGTACGCAGGAGATCCCGCTCTCGCACGAGCGCGTCTATCTGCCGTAGGAGCGTTTCATTCGCGAGGGGGAGCGCGGAGCGTGGGGGGTCAACAGTCATACTCCAAGGACACGGCTCGAGCATAAGAAGGTTATGAAAGAGGTAGGAGTGAACGCCCAGGCCAGGATTTGAACCTGGAATCCCTCACGGGAGCGGTTTTCAAGACCGCCGCACTACCGGGTTATGCGACCTGGGCTTTGTGAAACAAAGGACAGGTCGCATCTCGGGAGCGCACTCCCGTATATGCGACCTGGGCTTGTTTGAAAGTAAGGAAGGACCAGGAGCATCGCGGTGCGCACACCGCGCAATGCGACCCTTGGGCAACGGACAAGACAAACCAGGGGAGATTTTTAAGCGTTCCTAGAACGATCGCTGGTTGACGACTCACCGCACGCCGACCTTGAAGCGGTGCATGTTCAGGTACGCGCTGATCCCTTCCTGCAAGGCCGCACAGTCCATGCGCGCACGGTCCTCCAGTTCGTGGATCGTGCCGTGCCGGATGAACTTGTCTGAGATCGTGCGAAACAGGAACGCCAGGCCCGATCCTTCCCAACGTCCACGGTAATCCGTCATGAGCTTGGCGCTGAAGTGGATCTCCACGCGGCCGTGCTGGTACTTGTGCTTGCGCTTGTCGATCTCCACGACCTTGTCCGCGACGTTGAAGAACCGCGCCTGGATGACGAGGTTGCTTTTCGCATAGTCACTGAGGTTCTTGAGCAGCTCGAGCTCCAGGATGATCTCCTTGCCCTGCGCGAGCGCGTGCTCCTCGCTCACGCGTTCCATCGCGAAGTACCCGCGTTCGCTTGCGAACTTCCGGATGATCGCGTACAACTCATCCGCCCGAAACAGGCCCTCGTACGCGAGCAACCGCCGGTTGATGAGCACTTTCATCTCGCTCATTGGGCCACCGCCGCGCCGCAGATCCGCTTGAGCAGCGCGATATAACCATCGATGATCACGAAGGGGAACCCTTCAAGGACCTCGTCGCGATCCTTGAACGTCACGAGCTTATATGCCTTGTGTAACCAGGAGGTCTTGTCTTTTCCGGTTTTCGGATCCTTCACATCGGGGAAGATCTCGCGCTTGCCGGCAGGGTTCTTGTCATCGAAATTCTCGACGAGTTCACCGCTGATCCACCAGCGCACCTTTCCCTCCATCATCGGCTTGCCGTCCACGACCACCTGCTTGACGTCGATAACCTTGAACTCGACCTCGAATTGGAAGCGATGGTACGCGTCGTAGTTCTGTCCGATCTTCCAGACGCCCTCGATCTCGTCCGACTTGGTCTTGTACTTGGACTCCGTAAACTCGGGCTTGCCCAACGCGTCCTTGAAGTATTGCTTCCCCTCACGGTACAAGCGTTCCCAATCGAACGTCCCCACGTGGCGGTACGTGAAGATGCCGGTCTCCATACCGCACAGCAACCGCACGGGGCGTATTTAAAGGTGTCGTCAGGAGACACGTAACGCGACCGACCGCACGCCTATCGTAGCCGTATCGTGTCCAGGTTCCTGGGGCACATCGTCTCGATGCGGAACTGCTGGTGCGCTGCGCGCGCGAAGTCGAGGCAACGCGACGCCTCGCCGTGGTTGATGAGGATCTTGCGGGGTCGCGGCGAGCAGTTCTTGATGAAGTTCATCAGCTCCTTGCGGTCGCTGTGGCCGCTGATCTCGATCTTGAAAAGCTCAAGGCGGATGGGAATCGCGCGCGAGTCGCGGCCTTCCTTCGTCGTGAACTCGGATGCGCCGCCTTGGATGTGGCGCCCCAGCGTGCCTTCCGCCTGGTAGCAGCTGAACACGAGCGAGTTCTTGGGGCTGTCCGCGAGGTTCGTCAGGTAGAACACGGACGGCCCGCCTTCGAGCATGCCTGAGGTCGCGATGATGATGCAGCCGCCTTCCTCCTCGATCACCTGCGTGCGCTCCTTGGAGGAGCCGACGCGCTTGATGTTTGGGGCGAGGAACGGGTTCTGGTCGGAGTGGAAGATCTGCTGGCGCAATTGCGTGTTGAGGTACTCGGGGTACGCGGTGTGGATGGCCATGATATCCCACAGCATCCCGTCCAGGTAGATGGGGATGTCAGGCAGCTTGCCTTCGCGGATCAGCTTCTCGATGAACACGACGACCTCTTGCGCACGGCCAGAACCGAGGGTCGGCATCATGACCTTCCCGCCGCGGTCGATGGTGGCGCGCACGATGGCCGCGAATTCGTCATCCGCCGACCCCGCAAGCACGTTCTCCTTCCCGCCGTACGTGCTCTCGATCAGCAGCGTCTCGAGGCGGGGGAATTGCGTGTGCGCGGGCGCGAGCATGTGGGTCTTCGCGTACTTCATGTCGCCCGTGTAGAGCATGTTGTGCAGGCCGTTGCCGATGTGCAGGTGCACCATGGCGCTGCCCAGGATGTGGCCGCTGTTGTAGAACGTGATGCGCACGTCAGGCGTCACATCACTCACCTGCTCGAAATCGAGCGTGACGGTGTGCTTGACGACCTCCTTGATCTCGTCCACGCCATAAATCGCGTCCTTCTCGCGATCGCGTGCGATCTTGACAAGGTCAAGCTGCAGCAGGGCCATGATGTCCCTGGTCGGTTCCGTGCAGTACACGGGGCCGCGCCAGCCGAACTTGAACAGGTACGGGAGGAACCCGCAGTGGTCGAGGTGCGCGTGGCTGATGACCACCGCGTCGAGCTCCTCGAGACGGAATTCCGGCGCCTCGAGGTACGGGTACGCCTGGTCCTGGGACGCGGGGTCGATGCCGCAGTCAAGCAGGATACGCGACTCGGGCGTCTGCAGGAAGATCGCGCTCCTGCCCACCTGGCGGCCGGAGCCGAGGTAGGTGATGCGGATCCATTCCTCCTTCTTCTGGCGCAGCCACCCGTTGTAGATGCGCTCCCCGGTCTTGTGCAGGAACTTGCGGCGGAACTCGCTGTGTTCGTAGAGCACTGAGCGGATGTTCTCGATGAGCTGCGACTTGATCGGCGGCTTGCGCTTGATGATCGGGACCCAGAGCGTCTCCCGGCGCACCTCCTGGAGCAGTGCGCCACGGTTCGCCATCCCCACGCCGGGGTTCTCGCACTCGATGTAGGCGATGCTGCGCTGCGGCTCGAACACGATCTCATCGATACCGCTCTCTTCCGTGAGGATGCGCTTGATCTCGTCGCGCGCGAACTCCTCCTTCATGCAGATGGCAGGGTCAGGTCGCAGTTCGATGCGCTTCTTGACCGCCTGGACCGCTTTTCGGACCGTTCCTTCATCGTCGAAGAGCCACTTCTTGTCCTTCGTGTACAGGATGATGTTCGCGGCCTCGAACGCGATCTCACTCACCTTGTCGGTCGGGACGTGCTTGAGGATCTCCTTGATGATCTCAGAGGGCATTGGGGTTTCCTTCCACGTTGTTCGTTATCTATGCCGGGGGAAATGCGAGTCGAGAGGGGACTGCCAGGATAGATCAGTTCTCGACGGTCGAGAGGACCTCTTTTGCGAGAACCTGCTTCCAACCATCCTTATCGATCACGAAGACATCAATCCCGTTGCCGGAGCCGCTGTCGCGCGCGAGGGCCGCATTGATCGCCTGCACGACGAGTTTAACACCCTCCTCGCGAGCGAGACCCTTCTTGTAGCGGTTCTCGAGCACGCCAAGCGCGAAGACGCTGCCGGAGCCGCTCGTGACGAAATCATCCTGCACCATGATGCTGCCATCGGCATAGACATCGAAGAGGCGTGGCGCGGTGTCGAAACCGCCCACGAGCCAGTGCACGACGCCCCAGCTCGATCGGGCGAGGTGGTACGTCCAGCCGGAGAGGAGGTTCGCTGCCTCGCCGACTGTCGCTTCCTTGCCGTCCGTGCGCATCGCCTTGATCTTGAGCTCGGCGACGAGGTACTTGTGCAGGAGCTGCAGGTCAGAGACGCTGCCGGCGGTCGTGACCGCGATGTGCGCGGTGACGGGCTGGACCTTCTTCGTGTGCTTGTCCGCGATGAGGTTCCCAGCGGTCGCACGCTTGTCAGCGGCGAGGATCACGCAATCCTTGCAGACAATGCCCACGGTGGTCGTACCGGTCTTGAGACGGGGTTCCTTGCCCTCACCGACATCCTTGCCGGCAGGCGCGTTCGGTGTGAAGATGGTGTTCTGAATGGGTAGCACGAGACACCCCTGTGGTGATTCCTTTCTCACTGGCGTTGCGGACCGGTGCGGTCCGTGGTTATCGTCGCTGTTCGCCCGGCCGCAACGGACGATGCCCGTCGGTGCGCTGGACAGAATTACCGCTAAGGACTCCACAGCGGTTTATATAGTTTGCGCCGGCGCACGAAACGGGAGTTCACCCTTCGGCTGGCGGATCGATAGGCGGACCCGTGTAGTCCGGTGCCGGCAAGACCGAACCGAACAGCTCGCCCGTGACGTTGTGCTTGGGCCCTTGCGGGTTCGTGCGCTGGAACTCTATCGTGACCGTGATCGACTGCCGTTCGTTTGCGACAAGCAGCGAACTCGTCGCCGCCGGCACGACCAGCTGGAAGGGCACTGAGACGTTCCCTGCCGCGATCGGGGGCATTTTCGAACCAGGAGCATCGAGGTTCACCCGTTCGATCTCCTGGTCGGCGATGTACGCGTTCGTGATCGAGATGCTCTCGCCGAAATTGTTGCGTAGCTGCAGCGAGACCGTACCGCCATCGCTGGTGTCAGACGGTGCCTGCAGCTGGTAGTCCGCGCACTCGAGCTGCGCACCGAACGCGCAGCGATTGGGCAGGTAGCGCTCAACATCGAACAGGCCGAAGTACGACAGGGCACCGATCGCGACGAGCACCGCGAGGATCCCCCAGCCGTACGTGACGAGGTACTCGAGTGCGGCTTGGCCGCGTCGGCGATGCGTGGCGCGTCGGACCATGGGAGTATCGCTCACGGGAGCGTCGCTTGGATGTCGCCGGTGACGGGGTGGATAAACGAGCCGCCCACCTCGGTGTAATTGAGCGCGACCGCGAGTTTCACACGCTGGCCCGAACCGGGGCTCACACCCGAGAAGACGGCGCACGTGAACGTGGCGGAAGAGCCGCTGGCGAGCGTCAGCGCGCCGGACACGTTCTCGCAGGTCTGGGCTCTGCCCTCATAGGTGACCGCGACCTGGTCGTCGGGGATGAGGATCGGGTTGCCCAAGCCGTTCTCGAGAACGAATCGGACGCGCAGGTCATTGGTGCCCTCTGTCAGCGCGATGTAGTCCTTGCACGTGATGCCGGTCGTGAAGAGGCAGCGCTCCGGCAGGTATTTGGTCGGGGTGAGCACGCCGAAGTACGCGAGGGCGCCGATCATCACGAGCACCACCATGATCGCCCACCCGTAGGTGGTCAGGAATTCCATTGCCGCTTGGCCGCGTCGTCTCCTCATCAGCATCACCCTCGCTTGTGAAGGGTTTCCGTCGACGGAGGTTTATAAAAGTTTGCTCAGGGGTGGACGCGAAACGCGACGGTGCGGATACGGCGACGCATCACGCTCACGGCCGGTTTCGGGGCTCGCCCAATCGCGTCGGTCCTGTAGGACCTTGCGATACTCACCCCTCAGGTTCGCGTCAAGGCCGTATCAGCGGAGAGTTACCGGCGAGCGGACAACCGAATGAGCAAGCGGAGAGCTCAGCCGACCGCGATCCCGCCGAAGATACCGCCAAAGAGGGCGGTGGCGAGGAAGTACACGGTGTTGGAGGTGACGAGGAACATCGGGATGTACTTCAGGCCGCTCTTGATGTTCCCTTTCTCGATGATGCTGATGATGGCGCTGGAGAAGATGCTGATGATGGCGATCGCGAGGATGCTGAAGATGCGGAAGTCGTTGATGTCGATGTTCGGCTTGTTCACCGTCAGGCCGCCGACGCTCCCGCCCGATGCGGAGCCGGCGATGGTGGTGAGGAAACCGGTCGTGATCGTGAACAGCTGCAGCGAGAGCGCGAACAGCACCGGGCAGATCACGGCGACAAGCGATCCGATGAAGATCATGTACGTGACGGTGCTTGCTGCCATCTCGCGCTTGAGCATCTCCGTCTTCTTCATGTCATGGATGATGCGGTCAATCGTCTCCACGATGCGTCCGCCGCTCTCCGTCTCCCCCACCAGGAGTTGTACGGTGCGTCGCAAGGTAGGACTATCGTACTTGAGGCTGAAGTCCACGAGCGCTTCCGCGACCTGGTTGCCCGTCATCACGCGCTTGCTCACGAGGCCTACCTCGTTCGCGAGGACGCCGAACTCCGGTTTGATCGCGTTCCACAGCGCGTTCTCGAAGCTCATCCCCCCTTTGAGGTTCGTGCTGACGAGCGCGAGGTAATCGGGCAGGAGGAACTCGAGCTCTTTCGTGCGGTTGTAGATGCGGATGTTCCACACGAAGTAGAGCACGACCGAGGTGCTGAACAGGAGCAGGAACATCATCGCCGCGAACGAGACGAAGCTCAGCAGGCCCAGCGGCAGCGCACCGTACCCGGCAGCCTTGATGCGCGGGTAGATGTAGCCGATGTAGACGAGGTACGAGACGAGGCAGTTCACAAAGAACAGGACGCCGAACGTCGGGTACGGGACGTCGGGGAATCCTGCCTTGAGCAGGTAGAGCCTGAGGTCGGGGCGCACGCGTTTTGGGATGATCGCGCGCCCGACGATCGCGAGGACGTTTTCTGCCATTGGTGTGTGTGCTCCGGAGTATCAGATGTTGACGTTCGGTCGGATCGACCGGAAGACCGAGAGGAATGCGAGCTCGACGACGACGAGCACGAAGAGGAACACCCCAAGCAGGCCGAACGTGACGGGGATGTTCACGAGCGATACGACTGTGATGAACATCGTGATGCCCAATGACGGCAGGATGATCGCGAGGAGCATATAGAACATCGTCACGCTCGAGAGCGTGCGGCCGTACTTCTGGATCTCCACGAGCTGGTCCCCGGCGATCTCCTCGAGGATCGCTTCGAGGAAATTCGTCACATCCACCCCGATGCTCAAGGCATTCGAGATCTGAAAGAGGATGCGGCGCATCTTGTCGCTGGGGCTGTACCTGCTCGCTTTCGCGAGCGCCTGCTCAAGGGGCGTGCCCAGTTCGATGTCGCGGGCGATCTCCTTGAAGATGCGGCTCGCCACGCCATAGCTGTTCGCAGCCTCCATGATCGCGTTGATGAGCGGCTTGCCGCTGTTGAGCTTGATCAGGAGGAATCGGCCGGCGAACAGCACGTCGCGGTCGATGTCCTTCTCCTGACGGCGGATGTGCACATCCACCGTTCGGCGCATGAGGGAGAACAGCAAGAAGAACGCGAGCACGATGCCCACCGGCAAGTACCAGATCGGCAGCTCGAGGCCGGAGATCGCGAGGAGCATGCCACACGAGAGGATGGCGGTGAGCAGCAGTGAGCTCATGAACGCCTTGCGGATATACGCGTCCGGCGCTTGCTCGATGCGCGCGATCATGAGCCGGCGCTTGAGCGTCGGGTCACGGCTCGCGAGCTCCTGGAAGAAGCCCATCTACGTCACCCCACCCGCCACTCGCCGCGGTAGTACCGCGCGAGGCGCAGGCCGATGTCGTTCACGTTCTGGACCTTCTGGTCCACGAGCATCTGGAGCGCCTTGACCTTCTGCGCGAGATCGGCCTCGATCGCCTTGCGGTCCATCCCGGTGTAGAGGCTGATGCGGTCGTACACGTGGATAGAGTCCGCGACTTTTTCGATCCTGTCCAGTTGCGGATTGTAGCGCAGGAGCACACGCGGATCGCCGGTCGGGGTGATCTCGGCTATCTGGAACGTGCGTCGCTTGCCGTTGCGGCGGTTGCGGTTCTGCACGACGATGAGCGACAGCGACGAGATCATCGCCTTGGGGATGCCAATAGGCGGGTTCGTCAAACGCGTGACGGTCTCCTCCGCGTCGTTCGCGTGGATGGTCGCGTACACGGAGTGGCCGGTGTGCATCGCTTCAAGCAGCACTTCCGCTTCCTCGCGGCGACGGATCTCTCCCACCAGGATACGGTCGGGGCGCATACGCAACGAGTTCACGAGCAAATCGAGCATCGATACCGCGCCACGCCCTTCAGGGTTCGCGAGACGCGTCTCCATCGGGACCCAGTGGAGGTTCTCCGGGAGCGTCAGCTCGCGCGTGTCCTCGATCGAGACGATGCGCTGGTTGGGCGGGAAGAAGTTCGAGACGACGTTGAGCATCGAGGTCTTCCCCGAACCCGTGCCGCCGGCGATGAGGAGCGAGAGCTCGTTTTGGATCGCGAGCCAGATCAGCGCTGCCGCTTCGAGACCGGTCGTCCCTTCTTCGATGAATTTCGTGATCGTCCAAGGGTCTTCCGCGAACTTCCTGATCGTGATCGTGTTCCCGCGGCTCGAGATGGGCACGAGCGTGGCGTTGACGCGATCACCTGATGCGAGGTGCGCGTCCATCAGCGGGCTGAGGTTCGTGATCTCCTTGCCCACGTCGCGCCCGATGATCGTCGCGAAGTGGCGGATGCGCGCTTCGGTCGGGATGACCACGTTCGTCTTGAGCCATCCGTGCTTGCGGTGGTACACCCACACCGGTTCCTTGTGGCTGTTGATGATCACTTCCTCAAGGCGCGGATCGGCGAGCAGGATGTCGATCTTCCCCAGGCCCAGGTTCTCCTCCAGGAGGTAGTTCACGAGCATGTTGAGCGTGCGCTCGTCGGTGTTCGGGAAGTACTTCGTGATGAGGCGACGGATCTCGACACGGAACTCCTCCTTGATGCGGCCGAGATTATCCGCGTTCTCGAACGACTGCAGGTCCTCGAGGTTCATGCGGCTGACGAACTCCTGGCGGATCTTCTCCAGCACGATGCGCGTGGTCGGGCTGATGTTCGCTATCGAGATGAAATAGATGGGCACGGACTCGTCTTCCGTGTCGCTGATGCGCACATCGATGACGATGTTGTTCTTCTCAAGGGTGTAGCGGTCGATTACACGCCGCTCCTTCCCTTGCGCGATCGTGAGCAGCTCCGTCGCGCCGGTCTTGAACATCTCGCCCGCCATGGTCACGGCACCGTCCGCGCGAGATGTCGCTCGCCATCACCAGCGGCGTGACGCAAGCGCGTCAACAACCCGTGGATCGTGCGCAGCTTGCGCGCCGCTCCAGCCTGGAGCTCAGGATCGTGCAGGTAGAGCGCGGCGGTGCGCATCGCATCATAGGCGCGCATGGCGGCGGCGAAATCGTGGCGTTGCGCGGCATCGTCCAGTTCGCGCTTGCGCGCGTCGAGCTGCGCGATGATCGAGCGGTCGAATGCCGCCGCCGTATCCGCGCCGGCGGCAGCGGGCGGCACCGGCGGGAGATCAGGCGCGGCGATACGTTCGCCCGCGCTCTGACCGGCGGCGTTCGTGGGCGCGCTCTCGTGCTTGCGTGGCGGCAGCGGCGGCAACGGCGGCAGCAGCGCTGGCTGCACCGGATGGTGCTCGCCAGCAGGGGAATCGGCAGGCGCGAGGGCGAGATCGGGCACCGGACGCGCATCCTTGCTCGTGCGCGCGAGGATTTCCTTGCGCAATCGCGTGAACGCATCGAGGAACCGTTGCGCGAGATCGTCCGGCACGCCGCCCTCGACCGCGAGGACATCGCGGCGCGTCTCGCGGTAGACCCGGACCGCGCCGCGCAGGTCGCCGGCGCTCAGACGATGCTCGACCGCCGCCAGCAGCTCGTTCGCGTGCGCGATCAGCGCAGCGCGCATGGGCGCATCGGGTTCTTCGGGCGAGACGGGACGTTGCTGTGCCGCTTGCGTCGGCGGCAGCACGTCTTCTTGTGACGCCGCATCGTTTCGGGTCATCGGACTCGCGTGCGGGCGCGACACCGCCTCATCGATGAGCAGGTCTTGGGGCGGGCGCGGGACCGTCGGTTCGATGGGCTGGATTCCCCACGAGCGCATGAGGCGCGCGAGATCGGTATCGGCAGGGTTTTGATCGTCATCGCGCTCGACGCGGATGCGGAACCGTTCGTAGAGCGCCACAAGGAGAGTCTTGAGCTGGTTCTTCTCCGCAGTGCCGTCTGGCGCCTCATCGAAACGTCGCTTGAGATCACGCAGCGCACGCTTCGCGCGCAAGGATTCGTTCGCATCGAGCGCGTCATTGATCTCCCGTTCGTAATCCCGTGTGAGAAACGGCATCGGCGCGCCGGGATCTGGCCGGGCCGATTCCGGCTCCACAGGAGCGAGCCGGTTGTCCAAAAAGCGCAGCATATCGGCCTCGATGCACGCGTCGAGCTCCGCATCAAGCATGCTCACACCTCGCGATGAGGTCCTTGCGGTACTCCGCCCAGAGTCGTTCGGGGTCGTCCGCGTTGCGACGCATCGCCTGCTCTATGAAGTAGGTGCGCTTGCGTTCGAGCCCGTCTTGGACGTGGACGCGCCAGAGCGTGACCATCTTCTCGTCCGGGATGCGCTTGTCGCGCGCATGCGCGAGGAACGCCTTGCGGACCGATTCGAGCGTCGGCGCCTCCTGGACCGGCGTCGCGTCCTCGACCACGGCGTCGCGGTTGAGGTACACGTAGGGTTTCGTGAACTTGTACTCGATCCCGAGGATCTTCTCCTCGACGAGGAAATCCACCCACGCCTGCAGGGTGTCGAGCGGGATGTTCAGCACAACCGTCGCATCCTGCAGCGAGACGCGATCCTTGCCGCGCAGGTAGGCGATGAGCTCATCTACCCCTGTCGTGATCATCTCCTCGCCCATTGACGACGGACCGACGACGGGGCGTATTTAAAGGTTCGTCATCATCCGCGCGTGGTTGCTTTCTGGTTCTCGACGAGGAACAGCGTCACGGCCACGCGCAGCTCCATCCAACAGTCTGGTTGCCGGTGAGGTTGTACAGGTTGTCGAACCGCTGCGTCTCGATCAGCAGCGTTGCGCCACCGTCAGGGGCGACCATCGCGCGCAGGTCGTTCGAACGGCAGGAGTAGGTGAGCGCACCGCGCAAGTGGCGCTCCAGCTGGTGATCGACCAGCGAGTAATTCTGGTACGTGACGGTCGGCGCGACGACCGATGAGCGTCGCACGACGCTCTCGATGCCGCAACATGCGCTCACGCGATCGGTCTGACCGAGGTAGCGCTGCAAGACGCTCGGCGCCTGGCCCTCATAGGTCACGTACGAGCGGTTGGCGTAGAACGCGGGGAACGTGCTGCTGTTGAGCTCGAAGCGCAGGAGGTCTGTCTGGCGGAACGACCGCGTCTCGGTGATGTTGCTCTGGTTCACGAGCTTCGCGTAGAGCGGGTCCTCGATGCCGGTGACGTCCACGCGGGCGCTGAGGTTCGTGCGATCGACCACGAACTGGCCATACGCATCCGTGATGTTGTAGGAGATCTCGACGGTGAAGATGACCTCGAACGGGCGCTCCTCATGCACGGTGATATTGTGCAAGGCGTAGACGGTCGTGACGCCCAGCTCAGTCCGGGCGATGGCGATGAGGCGCTCAAGGGAGGTGTTGAGCAACGCCTCGTGACGCATGCAAGGCACGCGCGCATTGTTGATGGTGAGGTTGTTCCCGACGACGCATTGGAAAACCGATTCGTTGATATCCGAGACGTATGTCCCGTTGCGGCGCACGCTCGCGCTCAGGTTCGAAAGCGCCAGGTACCCGGCGGTCTGCAGCGAGGCGATCGTGGCCTGCTCGAACGTGTCGAGGTACGCATCGATCACATCCACACGCGTCTGCGCGATCGCGGTCTGGGATGCGGTCTGCACGAGCCGGTCCTGCGCGAGGCGTTCGGAGGAGAGCAGGTACGCGACGAGGACCATCGCGAGGATGGTGAAGATCACGCCGCTTCGCGTGCGCGCGATCATTGCCACGTGCGCACCTCCACCACGACAGGAGTCGCGACATCTGCGGCCCCGGTGCGGATGATGACGATGCGTTTCCCGACGATCTTGACTGCTGCCTCGGCTTCGGTCGCCTCACCGCGCACGACCGAACGGTTGCCATTGATGAGCACCTCGACGCCGATCTGCGGCGGCACGGAGCGGATGGTGAGGTTCGCGAGCGCGGTGGCGTTGAGGTTGCGGCCGGTGACATTGAACAGCGCCAGCTGGTACAGGATGGTCGCTTTCGTGTCGTTGATGTCCTGATGCGCGATCCATTCACGCACGATCGGATCATCGAGGTAGCCGACCGGCGACGTCTCGATATAGGAGAGGTAGCCGTCGGCGGCGCTGAACGCCTGCGTCGCCGAAGGCGTGTACTCGTGCTTGCCGTACAGGATCAGCAGCGTGGCGACGATGATGATCGTCGCGACGAACGCGTCGATCGCGAAGAAGTACGACCCCCTGCGGACGTGGCGTACCTGCTGTTGCACCCTCACCTCACCGTTGACCGGCCGAGGGGCAGGACTACTTAAATGATGCGGCGGGGCATACGGCACGCGGCATCACCCCACAGACGCAGGAAGCTTAAAAAGCGGACGGGTTCTCTCACACGTAGGATGCCCGACTACAACGACGAGATCACCGAGCTCGAGGCCCAGATCAAGAAGACGGTCTACAACAAGGCCACGCAGCATCATATCGGGATGGTGAAGGCGAAGATCGCGAAATTGCGCGAGAAGGTCGAGGCGCGCTCGAAAGGGTCCGGTCCGAAATCCGGGTTCGAGGTGCGCAAGACCGGCGACGGCACGGTCATCCTGCTCGGGTTCCCGAGCACGGGGAAGTCGACGCTGCTCAACGCGCTGTGCGGCACGAAGAGCGAGGTCGCATCCTACGCGTTCACGACCCTCACCGTCATCCCCGGCACGCTCGAGTACGAGCACGCGCGCATCCAGATCCTCGACGTGCCCGGCATCGTCGCTGGCGCGGCGTCGGGCCGCGGCCGCGGCAAGGAGGTGCTCGCCACGATCCGCAACGCGGACCTGTGCATGCTCGTGATCGACGCGCTGCGCCCGCACGAGCTCGACGTGGTGCGCCGCGAAGCGGCATCGGTGGGCGTGCGCCTGAACCAGCGCCGCCCCGACGTGCGCATCAAGCGCACCGCGAAGGGCGGCGTGCATGTCGCGACCACGGTCGCGCTCACGCGTATCGACGCGGAGACGATCACCGACATCCTCAAGGAGTTCCGCATCAATAACGCCGATGTCGTGGTCCGCGAGGATATCGATGTCGAGCAGTTCATCGATTGCATCGAGGACAACAAGAAGTACATGCCGGGGATCGTCGTGTGCAACAAGGACGATCTCATCTCGGATGAGCAGCGCAAGGATATCGCTCAACGCTACGCGCCCGACATCTTCGTCAGCGGCCAGACGGAGAGCGGCATCGAGAAACTCAAGCGGCTCATCTACGACCGGCTCGACCTCATGAGCGTGTACCTCAAGGAGCCGGGGAAGGAGCCGGACATGAGCGTGCCGCTCATCGTGTTTCGCAACAGCACGATCCGCGCGGTATGCGAGAAGCTGCACAAGGACTTCGTGTCGAAGTTCAAGTTCGCGCGCGTCTGGGGCCCGTCGGCGAAGTTCAACGGGCAGAAGCTCATGCTCAACCACAAACTCAAGGACGGCGATGTGCTCGAGATCCACGTGAAATGATGATTGCGCTCAACACAGGAGGATGAAGGATGGACCATCGAACCAAGGAGCTGCGCGCGAAGGCGAAGCATCTCGTGCCGGTATGCAATGTCGGCAAGAACGGGCTCACGCCCGGAGCGATCGCGCAGATCGATGCGGAATTGCGCGGCAAGCGCCTCATCAAGATCAAGCTCCTCAAAGGGGCATTGGGCGAGGAGGCGAAGAAGAAGGATCGTATCGCGCTCGCGGAGCGTATTGCCGCCGCGACCCGCGCGCAGTTGATCGAGCAGGTCGGATCGGTCGTCGTGCTCTGGCGCGAGGGATAGGCAGCGGCAGCAGCCGTTTCTTCCCGCCAGTTCTCGACGAAACCCTTATAAATGCAGTTCCCGGATTCTCTTGACGGATGGCGCCACCCCCGAAAGAAGAGCCCAAGAGCCCGATCGAGAAAGCAGGGTTCAAGGAGGAGATCGCGGAGGAGTACGTCATCGGCGCATACGGTGCGTACGTCAAGACGGGATTCCCCCAGCCCTACCGTCGCTATCGCCTCGTGTACGAGAGCCAGCAAGCGTCGATCGAGCATACGTACTTCTGGGTGTACAACCACGCGATGCAGGACTTCGGTTTTGGCGACGTCATCAAGACGCTCGACACCTTCTCAGCGTCGGAGAACTCGAGCTTCTGGGGGCTCACGGAGCAGCGCAAGGGGATCCAGCAGGACAAGGCGAGCCAGTTCATGGCCGTGATCGGGCGTATGACGAAGGAATTGTTCCAGATCGTGCGCGAGATCCGCATCCTCAAGGAGCGATTGCGCCTGTACGACGGCTCGAACAAGGGACGGGCCGCCGACGATATCGCGCTCAAGGGATTGTGGGTGGACTTCGCCCAGTCCGGCGGCCGCCAGCAGGGCGGGATGAACATCTACACGATGGCCCAGCAGCTGGGGTTCAGCACGCTACCCGACCTGTTCTTTCGCACGTACGTGAAAGAGGGCGACGATGTCGCGAAAGTCGTCGACAAGGAGTGCAAGGAATTCAACGAGAAGGTCCGGGAAGTGCTCAAGCGCACCCTCGCATCCTACCTCTCGTGGAAAGTGGAGACGGAGAAGGAGTTGCGCGTGCGCGACCGTTTCACGATCAAGTACCTCCGCCAGCACTGGGCGGCGATCCGGATGTACATCAGTTGGGTCAAGCCGTACCTGCGCAACGTCCAGAAGCTCTCGAACCCGATCAACGACCAGGATCCCGAGCTCATCTCAAGCTTCGAAGGAGCCTTGATGGAGATCGAATTCCTCGCGCGCCGCGCGGTGAGCGGCGACAAGCCGACACCGACGCTGCTGGTCACGTTCCACTACCGCGTCAAACCGCAGCTGCAGTTCCAGACGGAATACCAGCGCGGTGCGGTCCACGTGGGCCGGGTCGAGTTCACGGTCCGCGCGTACGGCTGGAGCGACAGCCAGGTCAAGAAGTACCTCGCGTACCGCGAGCAGGAGACCCTCGAGCTCATCGGGATGGTGGACACCTCCCTCAAAGACGCGCTCGACGCGCTGGGTGACGAACTGCTCGACTACCTCAAGGAGGCCGGCGAGGACGAGAAGACGCTCGAGGGCCTGCGCCTCAAGAAGACGGAAGAACCGAAAACGCAAAAACCGCAAGGACCTGGCATGCTCGAGCCGTTCACGGCGTTGTTTGGCGGCTTCAAGGACCTCGCGCTGCTGCCCTTTGAGGGCTTGCGCGCGAGCGCGGGCGGCAAGGATGACGCACCACAGAGCATCGGGTTCGGCGATGAGAGGGCCGCGAAGGACGCCTCTGGTGCGGGGTTCAATGTGTTCAAGAACTACAAGAAAGCGCACGGGATGCCCGCATGGTAGAGTTCATGAGCGGATACCAACCGCCGATGGATCGGCAGTTCGACGAGGTACCGCTGGAGAGGACTCGCGACATCCAAGAGCCGATCATCCCCATCAGCGAACTCGGCACGACCTCATTCGACGGCCTGCAGGGAGGGATCTTGCGTGACGTCGACCAGAAGATCCGTATCGGCGCGAAGAAGATCCAGCTCGTCATCGGCGGCAACCCGCAAGGGATGAGCTCCTTCGCCGGCTCGCACGGCAAGCTCGTGCGCCAGGAACTGCGCGAGAAGGCGCTCGCCACCGGCATCGAGATCACGGGCGTCGAGCTCGCGCCCCAGAAGATCAGCAACCTCTCGGGGATGGGCCGGGGCGGTTTTAGCGAGGAGACCCGCCACGAGCAGCTCGGGCACGTCAAGGACGCGATCAAGTTCGCGGCTGACGTCGCGGGGGGTGGCGGGATCGATATCTTCAGCCAGGAGTTCCAACGCAACATCCTCGACGCGAAGTGGAATGACAAGAAGCTGTTCTTCGAGGGAACTCCAGATGAGCTCAAGAGTCCGGAGCAGCTCCGGAAAGAAGGGAAAGAGCCGCCACGCACAGTCAAATTCCTCATCGACAAGCGTACCGGGCAGGTGATGCAGAACTCCCAGGTGCTGACCGGGGACAAGGTGTACCGCGTCCAGTACAGTACCGCTGCCGACTTGGGCCTTACCGGGAAGACCGTCAACGGGTATACGCTCAAACCGAGCGACTACTGCGATCTCGACGGGAACCGCATCGAGGACCCGCACAGGGATAACCGCGCGATCCCACGGTTCAACCAGCAAAAGAACACCTACGATGTGAAACCCGTGGAGTGGACAGAGATCCAGAAGGAAGCAGATAAAGCGGGCAAGCCGGTCGAGGAGTTTCTGTATGAGGAGCAGATCGATGCGCGCATCCGCAGCATGAAAGGCCAGGTGCTCTACTACGGCCAGCCGGTGGAGATGATCAACCGTGAGATCCTGAAGAAGAATCGAGAGCTTGCGGAGATCGAGAAGATGGACGTTCAACGACTCCGTGAGATGGAAGCGAGGAATTTCTCCCAGACGCCGGAATTCGCACGTATGACGGAGGAACAGCGTCAGGAGACGTTAGGCAGGTTAAGCCAACTGCCGAAAGAGGCGTTCATGATGGAGACCAAGCAAGAGCTCCAGAAATTACGCGGTGAGCTCACGCGTATGAGCGGCCACCAGGAACAAGCGGCAGTCTATGCGGAACAGGTCAAGGAGCTTGAGGATATGAAAAAGCGCGTAGTCACGCCGGAAGAATACGGCAAGGCCAAGACTTTCGACAGTTACGCGGAAGCGGGCATCGCTGCGCTGCAGGAATCCCAACGCCTCAAGGCGGAAGCCGCGAAGACCGGCCGCAAGGTCAAGGACATCTACGTCGGTCCGGAATTGGGTTGGGCGGGCCAGATGTACGGCGGGCACCCGGACGAGTTCATCGAGATCGTCCAGAAATCCCGAGACACCATGATGGAGAAGCTCAAGAGCCAAGGGTACGACGAGTCGGCGGCGAAGGAAGCGGCGAAGAAGCACATCAAGGGTATGCTCGATACGAGCCACCTCAGTATGTGGTACAAGCACTTCGCCCCCAGGGACGGCGAATCGGAGGAGAAACGTCTCAATCGATTCAACGAGTGGATGAAGAAGAAGGTGCAGGAGATGGTGAAGACCGGCACGGTGGGCGGCGTGCAGGTCGTGGATAGCATCACGGGCGACCACGCGCACCTCCCGCCAGGGCAAGGCATCTTCGATATGGTCGGCATCGTGCAGGAGATGAAGAAGATGGGCTTCAACGGCCCGATCGTCTCGGAAGGGCACGAGGAGGACACGATCAACCCGGGCCGCATCCTCACCGCGACGTGGGAAGCGTTCGGCTCCCCCATCCAGAGCGTGACGCCGGGCGCGTCAGGGTCGCGCACGTGGGGCGGCGTCCAGAACTCGTACTTCGGACACGCGACGCGCGGCCCCAACTACATCGTTGGGGGATACGCGCCAAGCAACGATTGGCAACTCTGGAGCGAGACGCCATTCGAGTGATCCACGACAACCTTTAAATACCCCGCTCGTCAAGGTCCTTGACAGGAGAGGTGAGGGCGTATCGCGACAAAGCGGGTTGTGAAGCGAAGCAAGGGCAAGCGCGCTCCCACGCGAGCGACTCCATTCTCACCCCTCAAGCGCGCGCACCATAACGGGCACGCACCGGTGGCGAACGATGCGGCGATCGCGATGCGGTTCGCGACCGAAGCCCAGGCGCGCCTTGGCGATTTCCTCACGGCAGCCGTGCTGTTTGGCAGCTGCGCCACCGGCGAGGCGCATGGCGGATCGGATATCGACATCCTCCTGATCGTGGATGATGTGACGCACACCGTCACGGATGAGACCACCGCCGCCTACCAGCAGGTCGTGAGCGGCATCGCCGCGAAGACCAGCCCCCGGCTGCACCTGAACACCCTGA
>CAYNGK010000020.1:0-4314 GCA_964396935.1 uncultured Methanosarcinales archaeon
TACCTGCGCGGCACCGGCGAGGCCGACCCGTTCATCGCATACGGCGGCCGGTTCCGCAACGACGGCAAGCTGTTCTTTAGCAATACCGAGCTCGATGTGCGCACCGCAGACGGTCCAGTGCTGTCTTACAACGAGGCACGATTGTTCGCTGATGGAGGATTCCACAGTGATCGTCTCGAGGTCGGTCTTGGGATGTACGGACGCGGCAAGAGCTGGAAGCTCGACCAGCAGCTCATGACCTCGTTCTATCAGACCGCTGGCGGCGCGATCCGCGCTGCGGCACGCGTCGGCGACAAGACGTGGGTCGGCCTGTGGGGTATGATCGAAGATGACGCCGCTGAAGTCCACCGCGTGACGCGTGGCGGCCCGTTCGTGCGCTTCGGCGAGTACGAGTTCGGCGCCGGGATCCGCATGGATCGCGAGGGCATGACGCGTTTCCTCACGGAGACGTCGGGATATTTCGCGTCCGCAAAGACTCCTTTTGGCAGCGGCACGGTCACTATCATCGATGGTGAGACCTACGGGAACCTGAACTTGCGTTTCGCTCGGAAACCGGCAAGCGAAGAGCAGCAGCCGACGATCCCGTTGGAGAGCAAGGAGGATCGCCTATCTATGCTGCCAGATATCTCGCGGTACGCGCAGGACCCGTTCCTCGGTTCGCGCATGAGCGTGGAAGGGACGGTCGGCCCGCACAGCGTCCGCGTCTTCGCCAACAGCAGCATCCTGCGCGATCGTGAGCTCAATGCACGTCTCACGGCGAGCGAGACTGGCGGCGCATACCGGTTCTCCTCTGGGAAATTCGCCGCCGATATTGCCGGTTCGATACGTGAAGTCCCCGCGCTCGGGTTCCACGAACCCACGGGAAACGCGGCGGTGCTGTACCAGCTGGAGAGGAACGCGATCGGCCTCGGATGGTTGCGTGACTACCCTGATTTCGCGCAAAGCCGCGATGCGATGTTCGCGTTCCTGCGCACGTCGCTTGGCGAGAGCTTGCGCCTCGAGAGCGCGCTGGGCGCGCAGGATGGCGGCGCATTCGCCTCCTTCATGCTGTCGATACCGACCAGCCGGCCTATGAGCCAAGGATTGCTCCCGCAGCATCTCCTGCCGCCGGTGTCTCGCCCTGCGAACGCCACGACCGCCGCGTCGCATGATGACGGCTTCGATCTTCCGGGACCGGAGCATCTCGTCATGAACGTGCACAACTGCGAAGGGTGTGCTGGACAGCAGGAAGCGTACTTGCGCGAGTTCCGCGATGGGATCCACGCGTTGCGTTTGTCGCCTGTCGCGTTCTCGCGTTGCCACGCCGGGGACGCGATCACCGCCGCGTGCACCGACGTGCCGCCCGGTAGCGACGAGTTCATGAACCTCGCACTCGAATTGTACGGCGACCAGAACCTGTACCTGGTCGATTGGGACGCGAACTCACGACCGTCGGCCTATATCCCCGCCGATGCCTTGTATCGGATGGTCACGAGCCTCCTGCAGTACGATCCCCGCGTGCGGCTCGTGCAATGCGGCGCCGAGATCAAGAACACGAGCGATCAGGGAGCGCAGGAGTACGTGGACCACTACCTCAAGGTGTGCCGTCAGGCGATCGATGATGTGAACCGCCAACGAGCGCCAGGCACCGAGGCGTTCCTGCTCGACGCGGCGCCATTTGGCACGAACGCAGGGTCGAAGGAGCTGCACCGGCGCTATATGGCGACCGACGCGTACAAGTACGTCGATAATCCGACGTGCCACGTCTATGATGATACCCGAGAAGGCGCTCTGCGTCTCTTGCGGGAGTGCAAGATCGATGCCCGGGACAAGCCGCTCTCCATCACGGAATCGAACGTCATCTCGCAAGCTGATAACGCGACCAACCTCGGCGGCACGAGTGCGTACAGCAAGCACCGATGGTGGATGGAGGATGTGATGTCGGTCCTCGAGCAGGAAGCGATGAAAGGTGTGCCGGCGGATCGCCGCTGGATGGTGAAGACGGTGTTCTACACGCTCGTGGCACACGAGAACGGCCAGTACAACCTCATCCGGTTCCGTAACCACTACGACCCGAACTCGTGGGAAGCGACGAGCGATGCGCAGCAGCTGATTGAGCAGCGTGCGCAGATGGTGCGCGCGCACCGAGCGAACGCGACCGCCGCGCCGCAATCATCTCTCGCGCCCGCACAACAGCAAATCGCTCCAGAGACCGTCGCGAGACCGTACACGGCACCACGACCGCTTTTGCGCGACAAGATGCTGGAGGACCCGCAGCGGCTCGATTCCTGGGTACTCAAGGGAGAACTGCAGCCCTAGAGCCGGGGGTGCTTCGGGACCTCTCGATGCTCGCTTTAGCTAGGGTTTCCCATCCTTTTTTCCTTCCCTGATTTGCCGTTCTTGATGGTTTTGTCCTCGGAAAGACCCAAATGCTTAAAAGGTGTGTCTACTTCCCGATAGTGAAATGGGGGTTTCAAGGACTGAACGCGCCGACAGGACGATTCTTCCACGTGATATTCACGGCAATAACGGGAAGAATGCATCGGTATCGCCCAGATGCCGCTCAATGGCTCTGCGGTGAAACCGGAAAACGGCTCAGGCGCTCTTTTAGCGTCCGCGATTGCCCCCACAAGCACACGATACAGGAGGAGATGACCCGATGGCACAAGAATTCAAGGTAGACAAGGCGAAGACTGATCTCGAACAGCTGCGCGCGAAGCGCCGCGACCTGAGCAAGGCACGCTCGGGACTCGAGGAAGTCACCACCAAGAGCGCAATCCGCCCTGGCGAGCAGCGCGCGAACCTCTCGAAGTTGGACAATTCCATCGAGGATTACAAGGGTTACAAGCAGACGATCGCTGACCTCTCGACTGGCCTCACAGACTCGCTCACACAGTACGTGAATTTCGCCTCGAACCGCCAGAGCTTCGAGGGTGTCGAGAAGTTCGCGAAGTTCTTCGGCGCAAGCAAGTGGGCGCACCGCCACCGCCTCGGCCGCATCGAGAAGCAGGGCCCTCGCGAGAACCTCAAGCTCGTCCTGCAGTTCGCCGCCGATCTCGTCACGGAGATCCGCGATGTACAGGGCGACGCGATCGAGCGTATGACTGGCCTTCAGGTCTCGATTAACGATGTCGTGAATAAGATCGCAGAGTACGAACCGCTCGAGGAGAAGTACAAGGAACGCCTTGACGCCCTCGAGGCAGACTACAAGGCGGTTGAAGAGAAGAACAAGACCGCCGGGGCTGCAGAGCAGGCGCAGTACGCGGTCGAGCTCAACGAGAAGCACAAGGTACTCGTGACAGCACGTGCTGAGTACGATGAAGTGCTCACCGTCTACAACCAGGCGAAGCAGGCCCTCCAGCCGAACCGTGAGGCGTTCTCCGCGTTCGAGCAGATGGTCCGCGACCTCGGCATCCAGGCGGTGCAGATCAACGAGAAGATGGTCGACATCGAGCAGGTCTACCTGGCAGCGCCTGAGGCGATGGAGATCATGATGAAGACCAAGGGTATGGAACAGGTTGACCAAGCCCTCAACGTCGGGGTCCAAGAGAGCCTCAAGATGATCACGGGCGCCGCGATTGGCGTGGCAGACGCAACGATGCGTCGCCAGGAGCAGGAACTCGTGGAGGCGGACTTCATGCGCGACATCATGGGCAGGATGCACGAGATGAGCAACGACTTCAAGACTCGTCAGGAGAAGGTCGCGGCTCAGGCCCACAAGAGCCTCGAGGACCGCTACGGCACGCCCTCCGCGTAAGCCGAGCTTCCGCACATTCCTCCTTTTCCTCATTTTCATCATTTCCCTTTCCTGATACCGGACGAAAGCACTGGCGATCACTATGGTCATCGACAACACCATCATGGATGAGAGAACGGCTGGCGCGGCTTCGCACACTGTCCGATTGAAGGACCAGCCATCACTCGCCATCCTGCGCCCGACGCCGACAACGGCGATCTCGACCAACAACATCCAGAAGCTCGCCCAAGCGGACCTCGAAGAGCACCTCGGGATGCTCGGCAAGTCCCTCTCGACCCTCTCGCGTCTCATCTACGAACGCCTGCCGGACGCGGGAGGCGACGACAACGAGTTGCAGGAATACCTCCTGCGCGTGGGCGCATCGCTCGAGGCGATCACGATGAAAGGGGCCGCCGACGCCATCAGCAACACCGCTGATGCGGCGATGCCCATCACGATCGACCCGACCGAATCAGGATTCCCCGTGGTCGCGCGCGAGTACGATATGCTGCTGCGGGACAAGGCAAACTCCGAACGGGAGCTCGCCGCGATCCCGCCCGACGAAGCGCTCGTCAAGGACGCAGTGTTCGACATCTTCC